>PAIY01000147.1 GCA_002704825.1 Phycisphaeraceae bacterium | reverse complement strand
TTACATGATCGGGTAGGACGGATACATTGGATGCCATAACACAGCCCCCGGAATGGCTCGGCACTTTTCTTCGGAAAGGCCGGGCCTTTTTTATGTGAGAATCCTAATCGTTGCTTGCTCATTGGCTTACATGAATATGTGGGTTGGATCAGGCTTATTTCAGGGTATCCAAAAGGTTATTTGATATAAAATCAGTGGGCAATATGGAATTTTGACTTCCATGTTGGCAATCGCTCCCTTAAAATCATCTATCAGTGGTGGTATGTATCTGTTGTCAGTTTTCTGGCACGGGTAGCAGTTCGAACACATATATGCACATCAGTACACCTTGTAAATCAGCCTGTTGCACGGGCTGGCGTATTGCTTTTATTAGCGAGTAATTTAAGCAAAAGTACGGGATAAAGAGCAACTAACTTTGAACGGGGACCGGGCGGCCATGGGGGCTTTATCTGAAATGATCAATTGTGATCAGCATGCTAATGTGCGTGTACGCTATCAGTTGGGAACCCAGATTCGTTCAGGTTCTGGCAACTCTCCCCAATGCAAGTACATTTCCCTGAATTCAAAGCAGCCGATATCAAAAGGAAAATTTATGTTTGGATACCCAATGCCTGCAATGGGCGTTCGGTTCGTTGTAATCTGTGTATTTCTAATTGGTTCAATTTTAACATGCAGTGTTGTGACTGCTGATGAGCTTTCAATTACTGATGTATCAAATGCAGCCAAACTTCTGAAGGATCAAGATACGAGCAAGCAAGGGCTTGCAGCTTTACACAAAATTCTTCGTTCAAAAAATCAAGCTGTGGCTTATTCCGCATGTGCACGTTTGGCAGCGTATTACAGAGAACATGGCGAGCTTGATAAAGCCGCAGAACTTACAAAGAAATACAGGCAGACCGCAGGCTACTCCGATTTGCATCCAGCCGTAGCGATTCAGTATTTACGCTGTCTCCTTGAAGCTGCGCATGGTCTTGTTTTGCAGGACAAAATTACTGAAGCATTACCACTACTTAATTGGGCTGAAACCCGCCCTCGTGAATATGATATGGCTTTGTCATGCACAAAGTATGCTGAAATCCTTATTGAAATAAAGGAAGCTGACAGGTCTGAAGCTTATTGCCGTAAAGTCAGAGCAGTATCAAGAAAACATTCAAGCAACAATAAGGATTCTGGTACAGCTATTGGGCAAGGTTCAGCGAATTTAAGCACATCTGCTATTTGGAACGACTTGAATAGTCGAGTAGATATTGTTGAAGCAGCTATCCAATCGCAACGAATGAATGAACGGTTTGGCGAGGAGTATGGCCAATACGTCATGATGCGTATGTACATGGACGTTGGTCATTATGGTTTAGCAGCTGAAGTGGCACAAGGAATAATCAAAAAATTCCCAGACAGCATCTTCGCCGCGGCTGCGGGTTATTGCTACGGTGTATGTTTGCTTCATGATCGCTCAGAGCAGAGCGAAAAAGTGCGATGCAAGAATACTATTGGGTGGTTACAAGAATTTGTAGATCAGGATCCCGAGGGATTGTATCGCGGTGAAGCATTGATGTTACTTGGAAAAATTGCACTGGAAAAGGCATGGGATTCTCAAAATTCTATGAGTTTTTATTCAAAGGCTTTGAATTATTTCGTTTCAGCTAGAGAAAAAAGAAACTACCTTAGTCTTTATGCTCCAGTTTCAGAGGATTTATATAAGTATATAAATCCAGATCAAAGGCTGACGACTTACAATACGTGGCTCAGAACTGAACGCCATAAACAAGACCCAGTAAAATTATATAACACATCTACCGCTCCGCCATGGTATCGAAATGAGCAAGAAAAAGAATGCCATTTGGCGATTGGTTTTTTGTTTTTTGCAAATGATAAGTTTGATGATGCAAGAAAACACTGGTCCAAAATTATAAACTTAGATGAGGGGTTGCAAGCGATGGATCCTCGTATGCCTAATTTGCAAAAGAGGCTTTTGGGCGCGTTGGATAATAAGTATATTGTATTACCAAAACATGAAAAATTAAATATTAAAAATAGCGTTCTTGAAATTGAGATTTTATATGCAGAATTTTTGTTTTGTATGGAAAAATTTAACGAAGCGATACTTGTTTTTGATCGAATAAGTAAGAATTCAGATAGAGTTCTTGAGAAAGCAATAGTTATGACATTAAAGGGTATGGCTATTGATATCGGTGCAATCAGCGGGTCGTCTGGTGATAGTAAAAAAAGAGCAAGTAAATGTTATGAGTGGGTTTTGGAACAAGATGAGAAATTGTGTGGCCTCAGTCTGTATACAACGGCAATGTACAATTATGCATTTTCATTAATAGGTACAAGTTATGGAAAAGTTGATGCTATTAAAATATACAAAAAGCTTCTTTATGATAAAAAGTACTCATCTTGCTTGAGAGATGATTATGTTGAACCAGCCGTGTATGGCCTTGTTGTTAGTTTGTTGTATACGGATAAGCAGGAGCAAGCCAAAGATGTGTACAGAGATTATTACGATGGGAAAAAAAGCGATAGTCCATATTTTTACTCATTGACAAGAAAAATTGACAGTTTAGACGATTAAAATAGATGTAAATGGGAATAAAATGAAGAATCTAAATAGTACTAAGTTGAATTATATAAAATTATGTTTCTGCATCATGACCTTCTCATGCATTTTTGAGGTAGAAACATCCTTTGGTGAAGATTTGGGTTCACACGCTGATGGTGCAGCGTCTTATTCAGAAGCTGACATTGAAAATGGTGTGGTAACATTAAAGGCAATACCTAAGGATGGTTGGGAGTTTGTTGAGGGTAGAACACGTGCTGTGGGGGGATTGGAATTATCCAAGGATACTGGTGAGTGGATTGTTGGTGTATCAGGATTTTCATGTTTTCTCTATGGTAAAGCAAGACATCAGGGGGTAGGTAGCGGGGGTGAGTTGGCTGACTGGTCAGCATTGACTGCTTCTGATATGAGCTATTACGTTTTACCAAAAGAATGGAAAATGAAAGCCGGTGAAGAGAAAAAGATTGTTGGTTGGTCCAATGAATCTGTTTGTGAAAGTGATTGGTGTTATAAATTAGAAAGTGAACAGGATTATGGTAGTTGGGTAACAAATCAAGAAAATGGGTATGTTTTTGATCTGACAGATCCTGGCAGGTACATTGTTCAAGGAAGGTCAAAGTCAGATCATGGTAAAACTGATACCGCCACAATTACAGTATTAGGTGTTAAATCTATTCGTGCTGAGGGTTATAATGGTAATTTTGCAGAGAGCAGTACATCTGATCCTAATGATCCTAATATTGCCACTATTACTGTGGCAGTTGGTACTGTAGTGAATTTTCTAGCTGCTATTGATCCATCAGGCGAGGTTTCATGGCCTGATAACGACCCGCAATGGGAAATTGTAAAGATTAGTGGAAGCCGTATCGTGAATTTAACAACAGTTGGGGTTTTTACGTCAGGTGAATTTAATGATACGGGTGTGTATAGAGTTAGTGCGAGTTGTGGTTCTTCATATAAATACATACTGGTAACTGTGGTGCATTTTGATTTAACTGTTGATCTCAATAATTCTAACACGAAAGATTTTGATGACGAGGTGGATGAGGATGATCCTGGAGCAGCATCAATGGCAGTGAGATCTACTCCAGATAATGGTGAGCCAGATTTGAATTCGTGTTTAAGGCTGTGGATTGATGAGAGTTTGTACGATCCTAATGCAGAATTTATTTTAAATGTAAGCACAAGCTCAGTAATACGATTGTGGATCAGAGAAAATAATGCATGGGTTTCACATGCATTTCCTTATAGATGGCCAAGTAATGAAAGTTTATCTGAAGGAAATGCATATATTGAGGGGATGCAAGAGGGAAATACCAACCTGACGTTAACATACGAAAAGAATGGGAATTCTGTTCCTCTTAGCGATACAGTTGCTTGTGCGGTCGGGACTGGAGAGCTGACAGCTTATAGGCCACGGCATGGTTCTGGCTACACTATGTTCCAGCGAAGAGCAGTTTCGGATTTAGATGAAGAAAGTACAACATTAGGGCCTGGTATCCGTACAACCCACCATGAAGATAGCGATTATGATGGTGGAGATTCACTGATTGAGTTGACTGTTGAGCGTAGCAATAGCAATATGCAGCTTGTTCTGAGGAGAAGTTCTCCGGTAGTAAAGGTATGGTATAGCAGTAATCGCGGTACTGAGTTGGAATTTGAAGGGTCTACTGTTAATGGCCCGAGTAAAGCAATTAATTTTGGTGGAAGCAATTCTGTAACACTGTGGGTGGAGTATTGGTGGGTCCCAGATGGGCCAGTCAGTTTGACTTTGACGCCAAAAAATTCCGACGTAGTTTTTGACAAAGTTAAGTTCCATGTCTTCAATAGTGTTGTTGTGGCATTCGGTGGAGGTGGGACAGGCCAGGAGCCTTCAGATCCTGCTGATCCTAATCATGGAACATTTGATATTGCTATACGACTTTATAACAGCGGATACAACGTGTATATGTACAACGAAAAACATCTTGATCCATCTGGCGATGGTTTTCCATATGACAATGTTGTAAATTCAATTCAGAAGAAAGCGATAAAAGACATCGTAATATTTGGTTACAGTCAAGGTGGTGGTTCCACTTATAATTTAGCGCAAAAGCTTAATAACAACAGAGGAGTGTTGCCGCAATTTGCAATTAAACAAACAGCTTACATTGATGGCATAAAAGATGAAGCGGGCACTCTTGCTGAAGATAGGTTGCCACCAGGTAGTTTAAATCATATTAATCATTATCAAAGGAATTTTTTTGAGTTGCTATTGAAGGGCGTGCCTACTACGGGTATTCCTGCTGCCAATAATATAAATGTTACTCAAACCACATGGGGTGCTAATGCAAAACATGGTGAAATTGATGATTTGATTGAAGTGAAAGATAAAATTGTAGCTGAAATAAATACTAATGTGCAACGGTAGAATGGTTAGGTGAATCATGAATAAATTTTTTACAATTGTTTCTTTTTTTATATTTTCTTTAATTTTCAATAACATAGCACATGCGCAAATTAAACCAGATCATGAATTGCAGAAAATGCTTAAAAGTTTAGCGGATGATGAAATTGCTCCCAAAGATTTCACGGAGTTACTAAATAAAATACTTAAATTTCAAAAAAGTAACGAAAAACATTTTTTTGAGCAATTGATATACAGTTTTGCATATGCGAAAACTTTTAGAGAGGGTTTAGTTCCCGGTGTTGTATTGGAACGCTCTGATGTGTCAAAAGAACAAGTGCAAGAAAATATAGTCGACCTTTTAGACTCTAAAGACAAAGCGATTGTACAAAAAACTGAAGAATGGATTCTTTCATTTGAAACTCAGGATAATTGTGATCGCCTAAATTTTACCGCATATATTCCAAGAATTAGAAAGTCGATTAAAAAGGGCCTTGATAATGGACGCCCTGAACATATGGCCTTGGTAAGGCATATGTTCAAACATGATCCCCAAGAAGCAATTTTGGTCTTCAATAACAGTTCTGGGCTGCCTGTCGAAGTAATTCGTTCAGTTTTATGGATGCAGCATCTGGTTGGTGTAGCTGTTTGGCGACATGAGAATAAGTTTGATTTCAAAGATACGCTAGATGCAGCAAAGAATGAAATTGGAAAAGCTGTTCATTCACAACATTGGTGGGTGAGGTTGTATGTGGCGGCAATTTTGAAAAAATATGAAATTTTTAATGACGAACAATATCGGAAGATGCTAAAGGATGATGATTGTCAACTGGTGAAAGAATTCTTAGGAGGAGATGGCTGAAAAGCTGAGATATTTAAGTATGCCTTTGTCTGAATTGTATTGCATTTTGAATATTGCTTTTTGAACAAGTGGCTTGTCTGCGAACTTCTATCGCAGTGTATTTGCGACGGTAATAATACTGATTAATGATATTGTGGTGTCGAATATTGAGCAAGGATCATAAAATTGCAGTACAGCATATTTTGTTGCTGGTCTTTGCTTTGTATGCTTTTGGTTCAGTTTTTATATTGCTTTTTGTGATAAAGGAAGATTCTAGAAATAAATCACATTTTGTAAAGGTGAATATTTCTAGTTATAGAACTACACGAGAAAATATTGAATCGCAAAATTTATCAAGAGATATTCAAAATATTGAAAATTTAGTGTCAGGAGAAAAGAAAGATTTTCATGAGCAAGAACGTAATCGTCTCATACAAGATAATACAATGCAAGGATTGTCTTTTGGAAAAGAATTAAATTATTCAGTATTGTCAGAGAAACAAACAACTTTACATAATGAAGATCAATCAATTCTCTCGTCTTTGGCATCTATTGAGGGATTGAATACGGGCGATACAAGCGGTGGTAAAGGAGCAGAGGCAGGTGTTGGTCCTCATGGCTATCAAAGAGGCAATTCATACACTTCAAGAATTAACGCAGTTTCCCGTCAAAAAGCAGTCAAATCCAATGGTGGCAGCGATAAAACAGAAGAATCTGTTTTAAAGGCATTGCGTTATTTGTTGCAGTGCCAAGGAAATGACGGTTCTTGGGGCGGCACAGAATCGCGTAATACAGGTGATGTGGTGGCATTGTCCAGTCTGTCGCTTTTGGCTTTTCTGGGGCATGGTGAGCATTACAAGTCTGAAGACTTCGGACCAACGGTCGTTAAGGGTGTTGATTACCTGTTGTATGCTGCCCAGATTCCCAGCGTGGAATATGTGGGACATGGGTTTGGTCATGCGATATTGACTTATGCGTTGGCTGAAGCATACGCGGTGACTGGTGATCTGAAAATCAAGCCAGTGTTGGAAGCACGGGTTCGAGCTATCATTCAACATCAAAATTCATTGGGCAGCTTTAGCGTCGATTATAGCCACGATCTTATTGATGAAGCTCCGTCAGCAGAGTCGTTGGAACACATGACAGACGAACAGAAGCTCGCTGCGGTTCAGGTTATTGCAGGTGAACCGACGTGTGATTTGTCTTTGCTGGGTTGGCATATTCAGGCATTGACTGCTGCCAAGGTTGCTGGCATTCAAGTTGATGGTCTTGATGAGTGTGTTGAAAAAGCCAATGCTGCCCTGATCCAAGTGCATCAGGCAAAAGGCGGTGGCTTCTCTCAAGGCGTCAATGCCAAAAGATTTCCTGCAAACTCAATACTTACGCCTGTTGGTACGTTGTGTATGCAGCTACTGGGACAAGGTGACAGCCGTGTGACAAAACGTGCTGGAGCGATCATAGCAAGCGATCATGGTAATGTCCCCATGCCCAACTGGAATGGTGGTATTAAACTGGTTGATGGAGATTCCTTCAAGACAGTAAAAAGTGCAGAGCCGTTTCCGCTATATCGTTGGTATTACTTAACCCAAACCATCTTTCAAGCGACAGAAGCTGAAGGAAA
Source organism: Phycisphaeraceae bacterium (assembly GCA_002704825.1). GTDB lineage: Bacteria > Planctomycetota > Phycisphaerae > Phycisphaerales > Phycisphaeraceae > UBA7800. The sequence continues at coordinate 9,951 of PAIY01000147.1, read as the reverse complement.
GGCTTGGAAGCGATGGAACGAAAATCTCAAGTATGAGTTACTCAAGAATCAGGAATCTGATGGCAGTTGGGTAATGAAGCAGCAGTTGGGGGATTTCCGTTTAAAAGATAAAGATGACTTGGCTATTTATACCACTAGTATGGCAGCGCTAATGCTTGAGGTGTATTACCGTTATCTGCCAAGTTATTCGGTAAAGGAAGCACCCAAGAATCAATTGGATGTTGCTGCCAGATTGGATGCTGCCAAACTTGGTCTTCTCAGCCGATTAAGTGAGGGGATTGATCCAGATGCCGCACTGCTTTTAGGGGCTGGTCTTCATCAGATTGATCCGGTCCAGTTTGGTGAGTTTAATGGCAAGCCCATTCAACCATCTGAGCCACAGTTAACAGATGAATTCAAAGTTTATTCGACACTCTCTTCTACGATTGGTGTGCGAAAGGTTGATGATTTTCCACAGGTGTTGCAGCCCAATCAAAGGGTTGCTTTCTTTCTGGATGAATTACTGCCCGCAGGATTCCAATGGCACTTGGTTATGCAGATGACAGTAAGCGTGGACAAGAACCATTCAGGCCAACATTTCCCATTTCTTGAAGTGGTGATAAATGGCCAGACGATCCACAACGAGTGTCTGGAAGATTCTCCCAACCTCATCAGCGTACTGATCCCAGCGGATCAGTTCTTGGGTTTTAACAACGTCTTGGAAATTCGTAACAATGGCCCTGTGCCGTGGTGCTTTGATGCCCTTCGACTTGAAACACCTGTGTTGCCAGGGAAGTCATTGTATCTTGCAGCAGAAGACTGGAACGATTTGCCGAAGGATAGTCAATATCTCTTTAACGTCGGAGTTGTCTCTATTCATCTTGACGGGAATGTCGAATATCCAACAGAAAGCCAAATGAACGGTTTGGAACTTCTCAAACCTGACGATGATAGTTTGTGGTCACGGCGTAGCGCCACATGGATGCTTCGTAAGAACATTGACAGCATTGCTGAAGTGGTTCCGAATCAGAAGTCGTTTCTTCGAGAGCAATCAAGGCTTGTCAGCCAGATGCTGATTCAAAAAACTGAGCCGATGATCCGATTGCATACCCAATCACCACCCGATGCAATCCGAGTGATCGCTGCTGCATTTGGAGCGTTTGTGACGCATTGGCAGGTAGAAGGTGGCGATTGTGAACAGACAGTTGCAATCATTAAACAATTTTCCCCTCAAGCCCAAATCATCACTTCTGAGTCACAACCAGGAAGTGGTCAGTTTTTCTCATGTAACTACTACCGGAACAATCTTATTCCTGCCAAACATCTGATGAAATCTGAGTCTTATGCACCAGGTTTGACATATTGGGGAGGGTGGGATGAAAAAGGCGATGAGGCCGATGGTGAACGGAAACAATTGCGATATCTCAGGCGCGGTGGTCGTAGTATCGTTGAGTGGTTATCCGGTGGAGGCAGTGGTGTTGTATTAGGTAAAGTCAAAACGGGTGGCGTGTTCTATGACAGTCTATATGGCACATCGCTTCCTGCTCTCACGGCTTTGCGTCAGGTTGGCTATCTGTTCGAGGGATCACCGCAATGGTTACCTAGCGGATTTTATCCTGCGAGCAGTGATAGCCCCGCATTGTTCTCTTCTTCCATTGCAGCCTTAAATGCACCGGGGATGGCGACAGTTGTCGTTGCAAGGCGGTTCCCACGTTCAAGAGAGTTCGAGGTGATTGCTCAGGTGCCATGGAGTGGTTCCACCCAAATGGTTTTTCATACGGGATACATTCCCAAAGGTTCACCCTATTCGCATTTGTCTACGCCATTGGAAACCAAGACTGAGACAATCACGATCAAAGATAATTTGTTTCGCTGGCGTGGCATTTTATCCACCGAAATGGCAGTTTTTCGTTTGATTCAGGATGACACGCGTCGAATCAATCAGGTGAAGCCGCCACAGATTGCATGGTCCAAACCCGTTAATTCCTTGCAGTATGATACGACTATTGCCCAGCGATCCTTGAACAATCCGGTTTCAACTCAGATCAGAACCAAAGCGTGTTACTTTAAAGATAACTCCCATACCGTTGGGCGTTATTGCAAAACCGAGATGGTGACTGCAACCAAGCCTGTGGATCGCAAGCCACAGTCGTTGATGCCAAGTGAACCTGACAGTGGTTTGGTGTTATTTCGTGCGGGTGCCAGTTCGATGTCGGATAGTGCATTCATTCGGATACGAAGTCGTCTTCCCAAAGCTGAGAGATTAAGTTTTTTGGTCTATCCACGCAGGAATTTAAACGCAAAAGAATCGAGTGATAATCTGTTGATGCGTTTTGCTTTAACATCAGATGATCGGATATTTCAGGTGCCATTAACTCTGGAACAATGGAATCGGGTTGATATTCCATTGGCACAAATAAAACTTGCATACAGCACGTCACTGCGAATTTTAGCACCATCCTTTGATAAGGATTGGGCATCCGTCAGTTATGAAATTAATGACATTGCCATGTATGGATCGGAACATACGAAATTTGGTTCTTCAGGTTTGGAGCATGCAATTGTTCAACCTTTGAGTGATCATGGTCAGGCGCAGGTTATTTTGTTTGGCAAGCCTAATAGTTATGGCGAATACCGATACTATCCCAAGCCCGGTTGGAAAATAGCCAAGGTGCAAATAAATGATGGTTCCGTGCCAGATCAGTTCAAGGGTGTGATTCCGGTTGCGACCATCACGACAGTTGATCAGAAGGAACAGCCCAAAGAACTGGATGATGCAGAGCACACGAAGATACAATTAAATCCTGTTTCCGGTGATCTGGAAGCTTTTTGTCATTTTGGTGATCCATTGTCGTATCAAAACCGGCAGGTGATCTTGCGGCAGCTGGTTGGTGAGCCATTGAAGGTGATGAAGGAAAATCCTGATCTTGTACCAATGATCATTCGTTTGGAGCAGGAGTATCACGTTGAGCAGTAAGTTGCTGACAACTTGTTTGCTGCTGTTGTTGACAATGATTGTCAGGGCTGAGGATGCTCCGCCTACACCATTAGCCAATCTATCATCCGAAGCATCGCAACAGATATTGGATTGGGTTCGCAGCGAAGAGTTGCCGGACGATTTTGATAAGCTTCGTAAGCAGGCCGAAAAGTTGTCGGAGTTGCTGGGTAAGACGGAGCAAACGCAGTCGGTGATGAGATTGATGTTAACCCGTGCCCGTTATCGCCAGGAACATCATCTGGTGGGTAGTCAGGTGTTGGCACGCGACGTGTTGAAATGTCTGCAACAAGAAATCCAAACGGATACACCAGCCAAGGCGATTACCTATGCCATCATGGTGGCTGAGGCGCAGGACTTGAGCGGTTTGTCGGGTAAGGCTTCTCAAACATTGGAGGACTGCCTGCAAGCGTATTTTCCTGAAATACTAAAACATTCGGCATTGGTGCGGCGCGAGTTGCCACCTGCCGCACGAGCCATGTTGATGCAGTTAAGTGATCTTTACTTGAGACAGGCTGAAACGTCACTGGATATCGAAGACAAAAGAAAGTGGTACGGCTTGGCTGCGGGATGTTTGATTCGAATCGCATCGTCAGAAAGTGGTAGACAAAATTCCGGGGACGGGACGGTTGACAAAACACTGCTGCTGAAAATATCAACTTGTCAGGATGCTTTGGCATTGATGGGGAATAAACTGAATGTGCCCACATTTCTGCGTGATCAATTGGGCGAGAGTAATGTGGGGTTGGTTCAGCAATTGATACGGAACCGAAAATACCATGCTGCACTTGAACTGATTGGGCGTAGTGAACCTTCCCAATCATTGGTGCTTTTTCGGTTGACGTGCGAGTTGGAATTGGGACGTGTTGAAGATAGTTTGAAATGTGCTAAGGCGTTGGCAAAAGAATATGGCAATGCGCTTGAAGTTCAGGAAGCCATTTTATCTGCTGCAGATCATTGGGAATCAATGAAACACGAGGAACATGCAACCCAGTTGTATTTGCTGTTTGCAGATACGGCCCAAGACCATGCCAAAGCGCCTGATGCGTTACTCAAGCGGGCGACCTATTGCAGAACACAGAAAAAGTTGCCTGAAGCCGCCAAGCTTTTTGAGCGTGTTGCTGATCAGTATCCACAACGAACTGAACTCACAGCTAAATGTTATTTCAGTGCAGCCCAGTGCTATCAACAGGTTCAACAGTTCATGCAAGCCAAAGATTGTGCCGTGAAGGCTGAAGCCAAGGCAGATGCGGAGCTTCGAAACTTGGCAGGATTTCTGGCTGCGTATAGTGCGTTGCAGTATGCACTTCAGGACAATACAGAAAGCGATGCGAAGCAACAAGAAGCGATGTGGGCTAAAGTGCATTTTGCCGTTGTATTAGCAGACAAAACAATTCCACTTCTCATGCGCAGGCAAGCAAATCAAGGAGCTCAGGTTGCCGCTGAAATCGCTGGCAATGTCACTGATGCAGTGCATTACCTCGATGCCTACCTTAAATGCAAAGGCGTTCAGCTGAGTCCGTCTGACACACAAACTGCCCGACGTCTGATGGGGATGGCTGCCCAACAGAAGAATGTGAAATGCCTGCTGCAACTTTCAGATGTGATTATCAAGCAGTCAGTCCCAGAGAATATTCCATTGGCTATTGGTGCTATGGATGCTTTGATCAAACTCAATGCTCAACCCGATGCATTTAACATCTGCAAGCAATTACAGCTACTCGAATCAATCCCCGATATTCATCTGTTACGTGTCGTCAAAATGCTCGACAGCCAGGATTTTGGCAACCATCGCAAGCAGGCGGATCAAATGCAATTGTCATTGGCGACGCCACGATTGGATAGGGTGTCCGAAGCGACGCGTGAAATTCTGCTCTATCAGCTTTCCGCCACGGCATCACGATTAACTGACTATGATCAGGCCTTGGCATTGTTGAATCGACATCTGGGCAAGGATTATGCCTACAAATATCATGAATCCAAAATGCTCCGTGCATCCGTTTTGGTTCATTTAAATCGGCGTGAAGATGCTCGAAAGGATTACAAAGAAGTGTTGCTGGCCAGTCGGGAACAGGCATTAACCATACAGACTTCGGCATTGCTGGCACAAACCTATGTCCAAGACCAACAGTGGCAGCAAGCGTTGTCTTCAGCCTGCTTCTGTTTGCCGTTGTTGCAGAATCCGAACTTGCCATCAGATCAACTTGAATCATTACGCCAATGCCTTGAAATCGTCTGCGATGCATACTTGCAGTTGGGGCAAAAAGAACAGTTTGGTAAATATGTTGAGCAGTACACAAAAGTGTTTCCTGAGGGTTCCAAAGTGGAGCAATACCAGAAAGCACTGGAAAAATTAAGCATGAATACCCAAGGTGAAAAACCATGAGACGAATCGGGATACATCAGGTTATCTATTTATTGGCAGTATTCTCAAGCGTGGGAGTTTGCTTCGGGCAGGATCAGGCAAACGCCACTGTGGAAAAAGGCCAAACATTACTTGACGTCATCATTGCAGGTGGGCTGATCAGTATTCTGATCTGGTCCATGCTGTTTGTTGTATCAGCAGCCGCTTTGCTCTTGGCCGTCTACTGTGTTCATTTGATGAGTCGACGGTATTTCAATCCCAGCGATCTGGTCGAAACCATCAGCGAATTGGTCAAGACAAAAAAATGGCGTGAAGCTGCTGAAACCTGTCAGGAATTTGAGTCGATTTTTTCAGAAGCCATGGAAGCGATTTTACTGAATGCTGCCAAAGGCGAAGAGGTTGCCTCGGAAGCTGCGTCCAAAGCAATCACACAACGAACCAGAAGCATATCCCGGCAGATCGGCACCTTGCAGATGTGTGCAAACATCGCACCGATGCTTGGCCTGCTGGGAACAGTCACCGGCATGGTCAGTGCTTTCATGGGACTGGGCACAGCAGTCGGTGCGGAGAAAGCATCCGTGCTGGCCATCTCAATCGCCCAGGCACTTTACACCACGACAGCAGGTTTGCTCATTGCCGTACCCGCCATTGCCGTTGCCCACTTCTGCCGGAATAAACTGGAACATCGCACGACGGAACTGGTGCAGGAGGTCGAAGAAACATCCGAACCGATTTGGAAAACAATCCGGAAAAAGAAACATGCCGATCAGGATTGAAGCACATACTGAAGATGAAAATCTGTCGGTGGCATCGCTCTCGTCGATGATCGATATCATTTTCCTGCTGATCATTTTCTTCGTGGTTACCGCTTCATTTGATAACGCTCAGTTGGATCAAGCCGTGCTCTTACCGCATCTCGATGGTCAGACGCCAATCAAGTCATTGCCACCCGAGCGATTGATCATCAATGTGAGGCAGGATGGTGAAGTGCGTGTCGGCTTCGTCAGCATTCCCCCGGATCAGATCACTCAGCAGTTGCCATCTATCCTGAAGCAAAGCATTCACAGCAGTGATACCCAGGTCATCCTCAACGGCGATGAACGTGCCAAACACAAATACATCGCCCAAGTGATGGAGGCCGTTGCCAAGATCGGGTACAGCAATCTGGAAATCAATGCCGCAGTCGGTGAACAGGATCAGGACGGCTCATGAAGTTAAACGTCAACAGTTTGCCGGAGGAAGACACCTCACAATCCATGTCCGCGATGACGGATGTGGTATTCCTGTTACTGATCTTCTTCGTGGTCACGACGGGGGCATGGGTCAAAACCACCTTGATCGACACCGCACTTCCACAGGACAGCGGCGGTGCTGGGCCAAACATGCTCAAGAGCATCCAGCTCGAAATATCAGCCTACGACGAGCAGCAACCCACCTTGCTCTATCGTGTCAATGGCATTCCCCACACCAAAGACCAACTCGCCCAAACCCTACAACAATTCGGCAGCTACTCCCGCGAAAGCGACATCATGATCCAATGCGACAATGAATCCCGCCACGGTGAATTGGTGTACCTGTTATCCCTGTTGCATGCTAACCATCTGGATAAGATTCAGATCTTAAAGCCAGTGGAGTGACGTGATGGAAGGAAAGGTGTTTGCAGATTTGGCCCCACGTGGCCACATTGGCGTACCGGACGCTTGGTTGTATCCATGGCCACTCCATTCCGCCCGAACGCCACACGGCCCAACGTCGTGGCTTTGGGGCCAAACCAAGCAGAATCGGCACCGTGGGACAATAATCGCAACGCCTTTTTGCACTGTGTCTTACGTGAATTTGACCCCATGTCACCGAATCCGGCACCGTTTGTTACGCTGCGTATAACCATCTAATAAATCTCTACTTGCAACCCACAACACCCCGTTGCCAACGTGATTGTCGACGGTTCGAGTCCGTTCACCCGCTTTTTGCCAACGGCTGACAGCAATTGTCAGCCGTTGTTTATTTTGCGCATGGGACGAGAGTTAGGGCGATTGGGGTTTGATCTTGGGCGTGGTTCTTCTTGTCAATTCTTGACAGCAAACGACTATCCCAGACTGAGCTTTGGCACCATTTCTGGCACCGGGGCGGTTTTCCTGGCACCGAATTCGGCACTGGTGGCTACGCCATATTCATCATGCAAGATTTCAATCCAATCATATTTTTTCATGAAGATGGGGTTGTGTAGCGGCAAGTAAGTTAGTAATATGTTCGGTATTCTGTTCAGCCAGGATACCGTTACCGCTAGGGCCACCGATTGGCCCGGGGACAATCAAATTTAACTTCATTCCCGCCCCAGAGGAAAGGAGTCCATAGTGGCCCAAACGTTGCGACTTAAGCGTTTTTCAAATGTCGCTCTGCTCAAACGCATTGACAATCAACTTCTCCTAGAATTTCTTGCTCCGTATCGAGCATTCCTGTCCGATCAGCGCGGGATGCCATGGCCTGATGATCCAAAACAATTGGATCATGCTGCATTGGCTGACATCCTGATGAAGCCGGGCGTGGATACGCCTGATCGGTTGCTTGATGCCCTGTATTTCGTTGATGGATTGGCGGATGCCAATTGCTATGACCGCATTCTGCAGGAAGCTGATGATGCGGGGATTGAATTGGGAACTGACGAACTGTCACCTGAAGACTTGACCTTGCGTATCTGGCTTTATGATCCAGATATTCTTGAACGTGTTCATGCGGAACAATACCGTGTCAAACCTAAAACCTTTCAATCGTTTTATGCAGTGACCAGTCAGCGTCCTGACCTGCAATTCCCAACAGCAGATGTTCTGTCCGGCCTGGAAGATGAACTCAACGAGTGGTTTGATTTCAAGAAAAAAGGTCGTGGCTCGCGTGTATTCCCATTCTCTCAGGCTGATGGATTTTGGTTCCTTGTTCGGCATGGTCAGCAGATCAAACGCGAAGGGACTGTGGAAAGCAACGGCGAATCAGGTAGCGTTTTCTATCGGCCTGAAAAATTCGACGTTCTGATTTATTACCCACACACAGGTGAGCTGGCGATCTTCACGGAGACCAAAGGTGAACGCAAGACCTATTGCAAACTGTTCGGCAAGCACTTGTTTGGTGATGAGTTTTTCTTTGCGTTCGACCCTTACACGTCGAAGTACTCCCTTACTCCGTTGATTACCGATGGGCGTTCGTCGCTGGTGTGTTCCGATGTCGGTGGCATCAGTAAGATCACGCTGTATGAACTGCACATTCAGCACCAAAGCGCTCAGAAGGATATTGAAATCCGACGTGCAGATGATGTCTTTCAATCTCTTATTGATCATCATCGTGTATTGCAGGATGAACAGGAATCCACCAGTCTGATCAAAGCCAAGTTTCGTGTTGCGTTTGATGGTGGTCGAGAGCGTTCAATTACGATCACGCCACCAAACATCGCCTCGTTTGATCGGGAAAACGACAATTGGATGATCAACGAATGGTTGACCAAACGCGGGTTCGTGATTCGCAGTGCCGAGGAGTCAGATGCCACAGTTAGCCCTGTTCTGGAAGTTGCTTGAGACACGTCCTGATCGCACGGCGGTCATCAGTGAATGGCAACGGGTCTCAGACGATAGGATGGACTCAGTACGTCGGTTGCTGTTACTCCATGAGCGAAGTGCCAGCACCTATCCCAATCCACATCCTGCTGGTCAGCCACTGAAAATCGTCCGACATGCAAACGGTGCGATTGTTGCTGTGGACGATACGGATTACGAAAATCGTTTGGAACTAACCGATGAAGATATTGGGTTGTATCAACTCAATCTTGCTTCATTGCGATCCATGTTGTGTGACACCTTGGATAGCGTGAATATCGCCAAGACACCAATCGATCAAAATGGGCGTATGCTTCAAATCGGGAATTGGGAACCCCGGAAATCTGCGAGTTTTCCGGTCTACCTGTTGCTCTGCATGCAGTCAAAAATGCTGCGCGAGCAATTGCTGAAACTACAATCGAGTTTTACACGAGGTGGAGCATTGCTTCTTACGCCCAGTCGTTTGCATTGGACTGATGCTATTTGCGATTTGGCACGCAAGCAGAAAATGCTGATGGTGTCACTTGATGAAGTGATTGAACCTAGGTCAGATGGTTTTATGGAAACGCCTGCATGGGAAGAATACATGCAGGCGTTTGCACAGATGATCAAGATGACGCTTCCTGGCAATTACAGACAGAAAAACCCCTTGGCCAAGCGTGCGGAATTGATGGCCAAGGCCGAAAAGGTCAAGGTCGCTCTGCTGGAGCATATCCGCTCATCGCGGGATGGCGTGGTGGCCAATCTGGATGCTGGCAAGGGTGCAACACTGGTGAAATTCTTGACCAAAACAGAGTTGGCAAATCTTGCTGGTCTTGAGCCGCACAACATCACCCGGTGCTTTAGAGCTGATCCGCAACTCAAGATACTCTACGAAATCGCCAACGATCCTGAGGAGCTTTTACGCTTCGGCAAGTAGCCATCGCGTGCCCAATTCAACGAGCTTTTGCAGTTACGCCCAGAATGCGCAAGTGCAAAAGCTTTTTTTATGCGCACAAGTGACATCTGAATAACCATTTGCATTTTTTGCA
>PAIY01000146.1 GCA_002704825.1 Phycisphaeraceae bacterium | reverse complement strand
CGTCACCGCACCAGCAACCGGCGATGGCGTCATCGGCACCGGTTATTACATCACCAACCCCTATGACGGATTACGCGAATTCATCCTGTATGACGCCAACGAAACCTTAGCTGTGGAGGTATGTGACGATGGGGATTGATGGCGAATTTGATCTTGACCCGTTGAAATCAGGCTCAGGTGAATTGGGTTTAACGGAAGATGGCCTCTTCATGATCTGTGGCAAATGCTGCGGTCAGGAACCAGTGCCAGCTAACGCATGTGCCTGTGGGCCATGCTGCTTCACCAACCAATCCCGCATCCGCATCACCTGGCAATTGATCGACTACGGCAACACCCATGAACGTTGCTGTTGCGCCGATCCCGCCTTCATGGGCAACACCATCGAGATCCCATTTAGTTGTGGTGCATGGAACCCGCCGTATTGCCCAGGCTGCGGCCACTCCGGCATGATTGGTGGCCACCCACAACCCAACTGCGAAAGTGACACCATCAGTGGCCCACGTTGGCAAGGATATGGCATTGAACTTCCGGGGGCGACTTGTAGCAGTTACGTCAACGCCATGGTGATTGCGGGATGTGATGGCGATGGCACCACGCGTTGGTACGTCACGGTTGATGGTTATGCCAACGAAGATTCGGAAGACACATGCGGCAGAATCTTCGCAGCCTGCATCCCTGCTACTCCGGGCACATGCCGCAGTGCATCAATCCTCAGCGACGAATTACACAATCACAGCATCTGCACCAACGTCTGGAATGTCTACGACAACCCCGCCCGCGTCCAACTACAAATCGAGGTCCTCGACGAAACGAGTTGTATGGACGACGAAGGCAACTGCATCGTCGGCGATTCCAATGACGACGGCAGTTGTTCCGATCCAACCCCCGGCATATAGGAGATCTTATTCATGTCCACTGACTTCATCACCACGCGTCGAGACATCTGCCGACAATGCGAACATGCAGTGAGTTGTCTGTCCCATACGCATCGCAAATGCAACTGCGATGTCGACGGTGCCGATCTTAAATCCCGCACAAGTTTGCCTGCATCCAAGTGCCCATTGAGCAAGTGGGCTGATGTTCCCGCACCAAAGCCCAGTCACATCCTGCCACCGGGCACATGGCTGTCCATGTTCATCCAAGTCACCACCTTTGGCATGGTGCGTCCCTGCACCTCGTGCAAATCCCGCATGGCCACCATGAACCGCGCCGGTTGGGCAGGCCTGCCGCGTGTCTGGTGGCGATGGTTGCTGCAAGCCCTGTGAATCGATTCTGTCATCCGTATCTATATAGAAGGAACTCTATGATCACCCAAACCACTGTTATTGATTCGTCCACTGATGCCAAGCCGTCCTCTGTAATGCTCACCGTAGATCAAGTTGCCGCGATGCTCAATTGCAGTTCGCGCCATGTGTATCGCCTCTGTGATACCAAACGCATGCCTTCGCCCGTACGCTTGGGCATGTTGGTTCGCTGGAATCGCACCGTCATTGAAAAATGGATCAATGCCGGTTGCCCACCTGTACGCACCCGGAAGCAAAACCCCTGAAAAATAAGCATAAAATCTCGCAAATGTGCCTTGTAAATTGAGCGAACATGAGGCTCAATGTGTCACAACAAAACGACACTTACGTGAAAGGCAAACGAAGTAAATCATGGCCAACCTGTACAAGAAAACCTACCCAATCCCTATGCCTGCTGGTGCTGAAATCGTGACTCGACGCAATAAACCCGTCGTCCAATGGCGTACCAAACACGGCAAACTCAGAACCGCGCCACTGGCTGAAGACGGTAAACGCATGTTGTACGTCTCGGAAGTCTGGTACGCTCGCTACACCGATCATGCTGGTAACGATAAACGCATCTCCACCGGCTGCCGCGATGAACAGGCTGCCCAGCGTGTCCTCTCCGATGTCTTGGCCGAGCAGGAAAAAATTCGTGCCGGGTTCATCACGCCCAAAGAGATTGAAGTCGCTGAACACAGCAAGGCAGCCATCACCGAACACATCGAAAAATATCTGGATCACCTGAAGATCAAGCGTGTCCGTGGCCGCAAAGTCTCAGAGAACTATCGCAAGAACGTGAAGTGTCGACTCAACCGTTTGGTGCAAGATTTAAAGATCAAGAAATTAGCCGACATCACCAGCGATGCGATGAACCGTTGGCTCAGCAAAGCTGAAGACAAAGACATGGCCGCAGCCACGCGCAACGAATACGTGATCTCCATGCACGCCTTCTGCAATTGGCTCGTGCGTGAGCAACGCATCGTCGCCAACCCAGTGACCATGGTGCAGAAAGCAGATCGCGCCAGTGATCGTCGGCACATCCGAAGAGCATTGACGATTGAAGAAGTCGGCAACCTACTCCACGCGACGGCGCTGCGTCCAATCGCCGAGTGGGGACGAGGCAAGGTTGAAATTCCCAAGTCCAAACGCAAAGGCAGACAAACCTGGAAATACGAAACCGTCACACATCAGAATCTGGATGCCTGTTACGAACGCGGCCTGTCCAAGCTCAAGAAACCCCATCTCAAGAAGCTCGAACGCCTCGGTCGGGAGCGCGCCTTGTTCTACTTGATGGCCGTGTCGACTGGCCTACGTCACAAGGAACTGCGCAGCCTGACAATTGGCCAGTTGTTCCTGGATGCCAAACCCGCACCGTATTTTGAACTTTACGCTAGCCAGTCCAAGAGCGGTAAGGAGAGCCGGTTGCCATTGCGGGCCGATGTGGTGGAGAAGATCAAACAACACCTCGAACATCGCAGCAAGCAGGGATACAAGGCACTACTCTTTGATAACCCGCCTGGTATTCGCGTCTTTGACGCTGACTGCCAGGCAGCGGGAATCGCAAAGACCGACGCACGTGGCCGAGTCGTCGACATCCACGCCCTCCGCACGACCTTCGGCACCCACCTGGCCGTCGCCGGTGTCCATCCCCGCGTCGCTCAAGCCGCCATGCGGCATAGTCGGATCGAGTTGACGACCAACTTCTACACCGATCCGGCGTTGTTGGACGTTAATGGGGCGGTCAATGCGCTGCCGGATTTTGCTTTCAAGGGATGATATCACAGTTATGTTGACGGTAGAGTTATAAAGCTTGATAATTAATCAATGAGCACTATTCAAGTAAATAGCTATGATCCAGCTTGGTCGACAGCAATTTTTACGCACGATGCTGTTCTCTGCTTAGGTGAAGCGACATCTTCCGTGACTAATGTGACTAATGACATAAAACAACTGGCGAACATTCTTGATTTGCCTTGGCAGGCAGTTTATGTCAATTCATCCGAATTGCCAATTGTTGAAGCACGCGCCCAGCTTAGAGGAGAAGAGCGTGGTGCTAGGTTGCGAATAGTTATTGATGATCCTTCAGATTATATATTTGGCCCAGAGTCAGTACCTGTTTTCTGTCTACAAGGCCTTAATAGTGAATCAAGTTCAACAAATCTTCCTAAGCTTATACATGATAAACGTTATTTAAATATGCTATCAAAAATGCCACTTCATCAATTCATTTTTTTTATTGGTGCTGCTGGAAAAAATGATTTGGGAATAGTTCATGATGTTGCACAGATTGCACAAACTATTGGCAATGTGATTATAACTACCGATCAATATAATCGCATTGATTTAAATTTTTCAGAGCAATTGCCATCACTATATTTATGGGAATCATCAGAAAATCAGTTTGTTGAAACGTTGATGCAATTGAATCAGTCGTCAGACTATAGTGAACGATTTCGATTGAGATTGACAAATGGATCAGGGTTTTCAGTAGTGGATTTGAGGTCTTGTGAGCAACCTGCCAATCCAATTCTCGAAAGATATGAATTAATTACTGAATCAGATGTTGCAGTAGCAGGAGAAGCTGTCTATTCAGATTTGAAAGATTATATGGAGAATCCTGCGAAATCATGGAAACCCTATGCATTAGGGGTGCCATTTCAAAGAGATCGCAATTATGAAGACAAGTTATTGCAGCTGCTTAGAAGAGCGTTGGTACAGGGAAGGGCTGCATCAGGAACCATGTACATTTCTGCTGATAGCGGTTCTGGCAGCACGACACTTATGCGACAATTGTGTTATGCGGCTGCACGTGAGGGATATCCTGTTTTAGTGGCTCGTTCAGAAATGCGTGCATTTGATGTGCGCCAGATAGATACATTTATACGTGCATCACAAAGTGAAATTGAACAGCAAACAGGACGAGTGTTACCGTGGCTGATTGCATATGATTCACAAAATGTTGTTGGTGATTTTTCGTTAATATGTCAAATTGGTAGAAAGATTGGACGGCCGGTAATTGTTTTGGCAATATTAACACCAGAAATGCAGCCGCATGCTGAGGAACTGTGGCAAAGCCATAAAATTGGTCCTGATTATCGTAACAGAGTTACACTTTCAGAAGCTGTTGAGTTGGGCAAACATCTGTCACAAGTGTTAAAACCAGAGCAAACGAGGAGCCAGCAAGATTGGGCATCATTTATTACTGAAGTTAGCAGAATAGGTGTTAATGGACCTGAAAGCTTGTTCTGGGTGGCACTGCGTTTTTGGTTATTGCGTAGCAGTAATCTTGATGAGCCATTGCGTAAATGGCTTAAGAGAATGTTTGATTCAATAATTGCTGATGATGAGGATTTAAGGGCAGCGTTTTTAGAAATTGCAGTAGCGTCAAAATACCGATTGACTTTACCAATTGGCATTGTTCCTGCAAGCCAAAGAAACGCTATATTATCCATTGCTAGAGACAGGTCCAATCCAATAGCATTAGAGAGATTTCGTAGTTCAGCAACGTATGAAATTGGTTTTGCGCATCCTCTAATTGCGACTGAATTGCTGCGAATCGCAGAGTCTAATACCAGCTACTTAAATTCGATTGGTAAAAGCCGCTGTTATTCATTGCACGATTTAGAGCTTACTTTGTTCGAAAGAATTATGTCACGTAATGAGATTGGTCACACGGCTTGTTCCGATTTTGTAACAGAATTAGTTTCCACCGCATTGCGTGTTGATCCTTTAGAGTTGCCTAGTAACTACGAGGAAAGAGACCGAATTGTTCAAATATATGAAAAAGCACCTGATGCTCTATTTGATAGCCATGTAATATTTTTACACAGATTGGCTATAGCAAGACGTCATTTGGCCTCTAAGCCTCCCTTAAGTGAACCTTGGTGGAGAGATGTGTCGCACATACGTGAGCAGTTTGAATTGGCTGTAGGACATATCAAACATGCATTGCGTATTGTAGAAGTGTCTGAGGATTCTGCTGATCTTCCAGAAAACTTATTTACTACATTAGGCCGTACGTATGAGCGGTGGTCAGAATTTGAAAATAACCAAAATAATTTTGATGTTGCTCGAAAATTCGATGAAAGCGCAGGGAAAGCGTATGCTTTGGCAAATCAAAAAAATCCTGACAACATGAAGCTTGCCATATCAATGGCGAATAGATTTTTACGTCACGCCCAATCAGTGGAAAATGAACGCGAAAAAATACGCTATTTAGTTGAAGCTGTCTCACTTTATCAAAAAGTAGTGAATTCAGATGTTCGACCAGCAGCTGACGAAACAGTTAAAATGTTGTCTATTGCTTTAGAGATGTTGAAAGCAGGATCTGGGCAGGAATTGCTTAATCGAATGATGGCAAATGGTGAAGAAGTTGCATTTATAGCAGTAGCACAAATGAGATTTAGTGAGGCTGTTGACGATTCACAATTGATAGATGTGATAAGTTTAATTGATGAGATACCTAGCCAAAATCGTACATGGCGAATGCATGATATTAAATATTCTCTTGTGTCAAAAGTTAGTCAATCTGATTTTAATCAGAGGGTGGATATTCTCAATGCGCTAGAAGGTACAGATTATTTATGGCCGCTACAGAAAACATTAGAGCATGCTATTCTTTGCCATCAAACAGGAGATCACGATAAAGCAGAGGTTAAATATAAAGGTATTAGGAGTGTTTTGCGTAACAAAGGCATTAAGCTTTATGTGCCTAATGAAATGAAATTTTTAATGGATGCTGTGCGGTGTTATCAGAAGCCGTTGCGCACAAATGCAATGATTGTTAGAACATCCCGTGTTGGATCGAGAATATGGGCAATACCTGAGGGGTGGGCAAATATTAGAGTGCAAGTTAGAGAACGTTTGTTCCCAATTGATGTTTTGAATGAAAATCAAGAAATACCGTGCGCAGTTCAATTTACTTTTTATGGACCAGAAATTGTTCCGGAGTCTGAACTGTAATGAGTGATCCCGAGACAAATTCAGATACTAGGCGATCAAATTTTCCTGAACCAGCACGACCAGATAGCAAGAGTTCGTTGCTGGATGCTTTGAATGAAATCCTTTTTAAAGAATATCTAGTCATCCCTTTGGGAGAGTATACTATTTTTACTGAGGGTTTAAGTGACATCGATTATATACATATGGCAAATGAGGTCGTAAAAAAAGACTGGGGTTTAGATATACTCAAGATTACAAAATCTGATGAAGATTTTGAGATTGATATAAAGACTCCTCGAAATCCCGATATGCCTACTAGAGGAGGGGTTGGAGCGTTAGGTCGATTGGTTAATGAGTTGAGTCAATGGCGTCATAGAAATGTGTTGCCAAATCTTGCATTTGTTTTTGATCATGATACTGCTGGCAAAGCTGCCAGGTCAAAAGCTTTAGGAAATTGGCAAGACAAAGGTACGTGTATTAGTCTAGATCCCAGAGAACATGCAACGTGCAATTTTGATAGAAAAAAAGACGAAGTTGATATTGAAAGTTTGATCGATCTGAAGTTTCAAGTCGATTTTTTTAATTCATTAAGTGAAACTTCAGCCTGGGTACATTATAAGTGTGGTAATATATATCAAATATTTTGGGAATACCCGTCGAAAGAAGAGCTCAGAAATCATGTGTCAAAAAATGCTACTGCTGATGATTTGCGTGAAATAGCTAGAATTGTTTTGAGAATTCGAGAAGCTTGGGGGGTTCCGATTGCACTTGATTCGTGAATAACTGTTTTTATGGTTAAAATGATGTGTTAAGAATTTACGCCTTCAAACAAATTATTTGAGTTTATGATGCTGAGTTGATCTGCATGTATGGTGTATGGATGAAAGCAAGTTCTCCAACAAATACTAAGTAAATGAGCCGTCAAGCACGGCATGGTCTATAAATCACAAAAATTTCCTGATCTAACGGCTTCACCCAATAGTGCTTCTATGTTTCGACAAATGGTGAATAATGTATAAGAATAAAACATTTCAGGAACATGTTTTGTCTAGAGTAATGATTTTGCGTAGTAAAAAAAACCTGTCAAGGTTTGCTGGCGCAACTGCACTTGCAACCACTATCATTGCTATAAAAGACGGAATAGTTCACGACCCGATTGTTACCACGCTTGCACTTTTATTTTCATTGACAATTTTTTGCAGATCATTATTTAGAGGCAGGAAAAAATATAGTGATAATGGTGGCTTGAAAATTGATGGGGATAAAAATAAAAAGTTGCTGGTAAAACAGCGAATAGTGTCAGTACTATTGTTCGTGTCGTGGCTTGCAACAATTGGGGTCGGAATATTTTTCCTTCCAAGTGAGGAAGATAGGCTTGCAAAGATGCTTTTTAATGCAGGTGTTGTATACATACCTAATTCAGATTATTGCTCAATTAATGATAATTATGTTGTTGATATAAATATTCTGAGAAAGATTGAGAAATTGGGCGTTACTAAAGTGAAGGTACCGTGGTCTGATTATGATGTTTATGTTTCCGAATTGATACGAATTTTAAACGAATCGATTTTGTTGGAGATTGATAATAGATCAGTCAGATCACTTGTTTTTGTTAACAGTTTCAAAATGTTGCGTCATCTGAAATTGCATGAGTGCAATGCATTGATGTCAGTTGCAAGTTTGTCAGATGATCTCGGTTTAGAGACATTAGTCATTTCAAATTGTAACAATATTCAAAATTTACAAGGTATGCCTGACCTTTCAATTTTAAAAGTGTTGAGTATAAAAAATTGCGATAGCATTCGTTCTTTGGAAGGATTACCTTGTCTGCAAACGCTCGAGACTCTAGAGATTAGTGATTGCGATAGTCTGTTGTCATTAAAGCATGTTCCAGAACTGCCTTTGCTTAAACGGCTTATTCTTAAAAACTGTAAACATATAGATACTTTGAAATATTTTCCTGCGCTACCTCTGCTTGAAGATCTAGATTTTACATCTGATTTAATAACTGCTTTTGACCTTAACAATGAGTATGATTATTCGGATTATGAGACTTATACTTACGATCTGTTTGAAGGTAAAAAAATATTTTTTTATGATTTAGGTAGGCAAATGTCTCTTAAGTCTGTCAAGGTTGACTTTAAAAATGTTTCGCCTTCTTCTGATTTGTGGTCGATGGACTTGAGTTATCTGGCATATTGCCCTAATGTTGATACATTGGTCGTAAAGAATTTAAATAGAATTGAAGATTTGATTGAAAACAATATTGCTGATTTGTCAAGACAGCTGAAAGTACTTGAAATTACGAGCCAATCAATGCACAGATTTAGTTCGGATGATATTTTAAAACTAAAGGTAGTCCTGCCTAATACAAATATTATCAACGATGGAATTGCTTGGGAATATTTATATAATCAGAATTAGTATTGTTTTTTGTTTTCAGATACTATTAAACTTCTAAGTTGTTTTGTGACTTATAAGTGATTGAATTGTAGGGCGATCTGAACTGTGGCGTATTATTGGCCGGTTTTACGGATCATCGACGTATCTGATTTTGCTTAAGTCCGTAGGTTAAATGATTGCCGAGTATGCAACAGTATTCCTATTGGTTCGTTTTATTGGAAGGATGGAAGGACGCACAAAAATAGATTCTTCCGCAGATTTGCTGAAGGTAGAAGGATAGAATTTCATACATCACGGCGATTTAGGCAGGGAAGGCTCCCATGGAATGAAGTCAGCGATGTGTCTGTACTTTCTACCAGGCATGAAGGTATTGTAATCTGAGCAAGATATTGTGGGGCATGAGCTTGACAATTATCCTGAAATCTTAATAAAAATACATGCCATGCACGTCAAGGCCTGCATGGCATGTATTTTCATTAAGATTTTCATATCATAACCCATCCGGAAAATGAGTTTCTGGCGATTATCCCCTCCCTGACTTATTCTTGGAAGGGTCAACAATTTTATATGATGACCCAGGCATGGTGGTTGGTGGGAGTGGTTCACCTTTGACGACGGTGACCTCACGGCCTTTACCGCCTCGCGGTCCAATTTGTTGGTACTGACCTGAATTGGGTGCAGTTTGTCCGGGTTTGAAACCTGATTTCTTAGGCATGGTAGTGCCTTTCATAAAAGGAGTGAAAATTAATTGTGCTGAAATACTCTTATTCCAGCACGGACTTGACCAGAATAGCCACCTAAATCGACCACGATGTGCCAGTGTCCATGGTGTGAAGGGGACAAACGAACGGGAGACTGCTTTGCCCATCCGCCGATGTAGCGAAATGTTGAGCCTCTTTGATATGATCGGAAGTTGGTTTCATCCAACAGCATCACATTGGCTTGGCTATCGAGTGTAATCTCGGCGATAGAATCGGTACCGCCGTCGAATTGTGAGTGCAAGAAATTCATTGTTGATTTCCTCATTGAAAAGACTTGAACGAGATTGGTTGAGGAATATACACTGATCCTCGGGTATTCAGTTTTTTGTGCCAATAGTAAAGCGTCAGCAAATCATGCTGATTAAAGAAACTTTCAGCATAAAATTCATGATTAATGCTGTTTGCATCTGGTATGTCGAAAGAGAATTCCGCGACTGGTCCTCCTCTGCGGTGTACACAGTTGCGATGCATTAATGCAATCAGCTCTGATTGTTCAATATGACCGAATAGTTTGTCAAAAAAGGTTGATTTTACGTAGTGACGACATTTCCCCGCAGGGTGTTCGCTGTTTGAATCCCATGGAGGTGTACTAATGGTGAGAGCCATCGGTAATTCTGGACCGTGTTGAACATATCGACGAAGTGTTGTTGTTAGTGAATGCCCATAATCCTTTTTAAGAGTTTTAACAATTTGCATACAAGGTTTCGTATCAAGGGCAGTGTTTGTAAAGTGTTGTCCACAAAACATAAGACCTGATCCGGCATAATTGGCTTCTGCCTCGAGCTTTTCCTGGTATTCGGGAGCTAACGTACTAGCGGTATCCCCGAAAGCAAAAATATCTTGATGACCTGGACAGATTCGATGGCCAGCTTCATGGAAACCCGGCCACACCTGTTTCAGTGAAGGCAAGGAACTATCAATAACAACGCGTTTTTCATCAAAGAATAGTACGGCTTGCAGTTTGATCTTTTTGATAATCTTGCTCAAATGATGTCCGCCGACTCTTATTTTGTGTTTTGCTTTGTCAAGGAATCCCGGATCGGAAAGATTGTAGAATTCTTGGCTCAAGTCAAGAAATTCCATCAAATCACTTAGACAAACCGGTGGTTGTGTAAGCCCCGCGTCATTCAAGGTTCTTTGGACTAAACCATCAAGTTTTTTTTGGGCGTATGGCGTCACGACCACCTCCATATAATCGAAATCAACTTTTTGAACGTAGATACTTCATAAAAGCATCCAGTGCATTTTTTTCTTCCGGTGTTAATTGGTCGAAGGATTCTGATTGAGCTGCAAATTTTGATGCATGCTCTACAAAGTCTTCATCGACATCGCGAACTACACCCGCTAATCGAAGCATTTGTGTGCGCGGGATTTGATAAAAGTCGCTTAATTGTGTGAGTATGAATGGTTCAGGAATGTCATTGCTACGTTCCATGTCAGCCAGAATTTGACGGGGAATTTCAGTTTGCTTCGCCAATTCATCGACTGTCAAACCATTATTACGTCTGAGTAATTGAAGAAATTGATGAAGTTCGATACGGCCAGGCCCATATGGTGTTTCCGTGGTCAATTGAACAACAAGTTTCTTTTCAAGCGCTTCAGCGACCTTCTGAAGCATTCTTAAGGAATGTCCTTCATAGTCTGCATCTTCAAGTCTGCTGATAGCTGATTGGCCTGTCCCGATTAAATCAGCTAATTCTTTTTGTGAGAGATTGGCACGCTCCCTCATGTCCCGGATCATTCTGGCAACATGTGCACTGACGCGTTCTTCTTGAAGTGCCGCCTTTTTGTCGGCATCGTCCTGAACGTACCGACGATGGAGAATTGACACTTCATTGTTCGTTTTGGGTGTATTCATCTTTGATGCTCCCTGAACGTGTGTCGATTCGGATTATTTAAAAACTGCTGCATACGTTTGATTGCCAATCCAATTTCTTTGTCAGGAATTGGATACTTACTGGTCAAAGCATGTAATATCAAAGCCGTATCTCCGTGAAACATATAAAGTACATAATGGCTTAGTGAGTTTGTTCGTATTTGAAGTCCGTAAACACCATTGCGGAAGGATTTTACTTCTGGTTCACGGAGTTCATGGCCTAGTTCTGCTAAAGCTTCGACACGAGCAATGCACTTAAATCTCACCTTCTCTGGTTGGCTATCTAGCCAATCAAACAAGGAGCAAGTGCCTTTTTCGGTCACAAAATATTGAATCTTTGTCTGGGCCATTTTCTTGTCCTTGGACTTATTATCACAAAGTTGTGATGTCGTGTCAACACAAATTTGTGATATTTATTCTTTGGGTGCTATCTGCCCAGTTTGATTGCTTAAGATGCAGGCGAACATTGAGCCTGTTCGCTTCGTTCAATACATTGGTGTTCCGATCAAAATACAAACAAAACAACTTGTCACATTATGATAACTGTCGTTTATTTAGAAGTTTGCATAATGTTTGGCGTTGGCTCTTCCCAATACGGTTTTGTTTATGTATCATAAGACTTGATTTTGCAATAATTTGCTGCCAAGGAGTGTCTGAGTTGAGCGGTACGGTTGCTGACAGAAAAAGATTGATTCGCGTTACAGCCGGAAACCTGCGTAACAGCCATATTTACATCACCGGGCATTACGATTTCTTTCCAGATGATTGTTTTGGTGATTCGAGTTTGGCTTCAGGCAAGGCTGGTAATCCGATTAAAATTCGAATTGATGGCCTGAGAAAGACCATTGAAACAGATATTGCGCGTGATGCTCAAACAGGTAAGCCAAGACGGGAATTTCGTTCGCGAACATGGGTTAGAGAATTTTTTGAGAAGCAGAAAATTCAACCGGGTGATGTTTTGGCGCTGGAGAGGACCGGCAAGCGAGATTACAGGCTCTATTCTTTTCATACAGTTAGTTCGCGGGAAACTGATTGGCATTCTGTGCTGGATGAGGAGCTTTCAGGGGACGGCCCGAGGGTTTTGGAGCTCTTTGCCGGTTGTGGTGGCCTTGCCTTGGGATTCAAGAAGACAGGCTTCCAAACAGAATTAGCTGTTGAGTGGGACCCAAACGCCTGCGACAGTATTCGTGCCAATGTGACAAACCGCGTAGCTCAATGCGCGGTTGAAGAGATTGAACAATTCCCCAAAGCTGATGTTGTTGCAGGAGGCCCACCATGTCAGGGATTCAGCAATCTGGGGGAGCGTGTTCCATTTGATCCACGTCGTCAACTGTGGCGTCACTATTTAAGGGCAGTGCAAGACGCTGATCCCATTGCTTTCGTAATGGAAAACGTGCCACCTTTGCTAAAATCTCAGGAATTTGTGGAGATAAGACGGGAAGCTGAATCGCTGGGGTACAATGTTGGAGCGTGGGTTCTTAACTCTGCAGATTACGGGGCACCTCAAACTCGCAAACGTGCAATCATCATAGGTCTCAAGGGTGCAAAACCGACCAAACCGCCACAGACGCATGTCGATCCCAAAAAGAGGGATTTGCACACATTGGAACTGCCTGCCTGGCGGACAGTGGAGGACGCAATTGGTGATTTGCCATTTGAGCCTACGGGAGATGATTGGCATATTGGCCGGAATCCTACGGAGATGTCGCTACGTCGTTATGCTTGCATCCCACCGGGAGGCAATCGGTTCGACTTGCCGTCTGATCTGACTCCAGAATGTTGGAAGCGAAAAACCAAAGGTGGAACAGATTTATTTGGCCGTTTATGGTGGGATCGACCATCAGTAACGATTCGTACCGAGTTCTACAAACCGGAAAAGGGACGATATCTTCATCCGGAAGCAGATAGGCCAATCACGCATCGAGAAGCAGCAAGACTTCAAGGCTTTGATGATAATTTCACTTTTTGCGGGTCAAAAATCAGTGTTGCCAAGCAAATAGGGAATGCAGTGCCTATTCAATTGGCGTTAGCAATTGCTAAGCATATTGAATTGTTAATCAGTCATTCTGATGTAGAGGCGGCAGAGATGATTTCCTGCGAGTAGAAAGCCACTGGTCTTGTTGTAGAGTTGGAAGATTTAACTTTTCAAGTTCTTCAAGGTCGCTTTTCCAACGTCCGCACAATACCTGTATGCCTTCTGATATTAATTGCTTTCTGGCATCTCGTGCTCTTTTAGAAGGATCACGTTGCACTGCTAATGTATCAAGTGTAACAGCCGATATGGGTTTTTCTAATACGAGTCTGAAAGCTTGGGTTACTCTTGCTTGCCCGCTTTTTTGGGATAAGATTTCTTTTCGGATTTCAGGATTGAGATTTAAAAGGAAGTTATCGGGGAAAGGTGCGTTGTTAAGAAGCCAATGTATATTCGGCATGCCATTTGTTTTGCTGATACTCCGTTTCATATCACGATTTGGTTTATTTAAGTATTCTTCATATGCACGGAATATTCCAAGGGAAAATTGGGATTTATAATCATTTGCTGATATTAGCATGCAAATATAGTTGATTCCTTCAGGAGGGATCATCCAACTGCTGCCAATCGAAAATTTGATATCTACAGGTATGTCGCAAATGGTGGTGTCGATTCCTTGCGGTTTTTTTACGAGGTTTAGTTCATGAATGATCTCATGTTCGACCCTGTTGCCTAAATAAAGCTTTTCGCTTTGTTCGACTTGTTTAAGATCGTATCTTTGTGTTCGCGCTCCATCAATTACCCAGTCAATAGCTCTTCGTAAAGCTAATCCGATTTTTTCAGGCCGGGCGTTGGCGGAAAGCCACTTGGAAACCTTGATTAAATCCGTATCTGAAGTGTCCGGGGTAGAAATTGAGCTATTCATGATATCAGCATATCATGTCTGATGTATGGACACAATGACCGCCGATCAACGCAGCCGTACAATGGCAAAGATTCGTTGTAGAGATACGAAACCAGAAATGTTTGTTCGGCGCTTAGTTTATGGTATGGGATACCATTATCGGTTGCATGATAAGTCATTGCCATGAAGTCCGGATTTGGTATTTCGAAGTCGTCGTAAAGTTATATTTGTACATGGTTGTTATTGGCATCGCCATTCATGCAAATATGGCCTATCGATGCCTACGACAAATCGTGCGTTCTGGAAAAATAAATTTGAATCAAATATAAGAAGAGATCACCGTGTACGAAAGGAACTTGAGAGTAAAGGCTGGAAAGCGCTTGTGCTTTGGGAATGTAAAATCAAATCTTTCGGCATACCATCACTGAAATCGGAAATTGAACAATTTTTACTGGATTAATAAATAACCAATTGCATAATAATTTGAATTTTAAATGTGCATGCGGGAAACACGTTGGTTTTCCTCCCTTTTTAAAAACATCATTGCTGGTTGGATTCTGTCGGATGTTATGGGATCAAATTTATTGACATCTGAAATAAATGTTTTTTCAGCGTTTTCCATAGACATGTCGTAATAAGAAGAATTGGCCATTATATATTTTCGTAATCGTTCGCACTTGCCTGTGAATTTTTCACCACAGAAATTTCGCTGTACGATCCAAAGTGCCGTATCAATTACTTCCAAACCAGGTGTGCTGTTTGCTTCAACACTGAATTTACTATTGGGAACAACTTGCATATCCATTGTTCCTTCAAATGGAAGTTGTATTGATATTGGATCAAAATTGGAGAATAAGTTGTGCCAGTCGATTAGAGATGTTTTAAACTGATCTTGGCGATCATGCTTGATTTTTTCTACTTGTGAATTCCACGCCTTCGATTGATCGTGTATGCCTCGCATTAATGCCGTAAATCCGACCATGTTTGGCATGTGGATTTGTCTTGCCTGTTTTGAATAGCTAGAAGCATCAATTGCCTTGGGGTTTTTTATTGCCCATGTCAATGCGTCATGGATTAACTGCCTAGATCGCTCATCTGGAATATATTGAGATCTATCAATTATTTTCTCAAGTATTTTTTGAATTTCAATTTCTTGATTGTTTTTGCTTAGTAAAATTTCCCAGAAATTTTGTAACATAATGTCGTCAAGCAAAATTGATACTTTACTGAGAAGAAGTAAGCGAAGTGGACGCAGATTGTATTGATATTGTGACAGAGCGTTGTTTTCACCAGGATCAAAAAATGTGTCAAAAAATTTGAAGGCAGCTAGGTCTCTTTTTATGATGCGCGCAAAGAAGAATTTTGCCCCTGCATTTTGGATAAGTTCCTTTAAACTTTTTGCCATTTTTTCTATATTATTTATCCCAAGTTTTGTGGCGTGAAGTTCACTGACTTTATGGGAATTAAGTATAGCTTTAAGATCATTGGACCACTCTTTATCAAAATCATGATAAGTCATCATGGCACCAATCCAGAATACTGGCTGGTTAGAGTCAAAGATATTTTTCCCTGTGTTTCCCGTTTCATCAATATATGCATACATTGTGTACCTCATTCGTAAAATTGTATGGTGATACTGTCATTGTTCTTAATTATTGATGATACAGGTCTCTAATAGTCACGAATTGGCGTTTTCCCCATGCCAATATAGCATCTCGGATGACTGGTTCTGGCAAAAATTCCTGTTCAAGTCTTCCATTTAGTGTTTTGAGAAGTCGTGAATATAGAAGTTGCTCATTTTCGTTGAGCCCATTGGGGATTTGAGATCCTGCCGTAACAGGCTCGGGGACAGCCATTGAAACATACCGGTTATAGATGTCATTTGTCATTAAAAGCGCATCCAAATGCTTGATTTTATTCCTTGCAGTTGCAAGCAAATGAAGTCCCCATGTATCAATGTCTCCCCAATAACCGACTTGTTTGTGTTGAAGCCAGTGGCCGTCAGTCCACCCAAGATCGAAACCTGTACCCAAAACGGCAATTGTATGTGGCAGTAAAGGGATCTGATGTTGACAAGATTCATTTTCGACGATCAACAATCTGTCACATGGTAAGCCGATAGTTCTTAATTCAGAACTGCGAACACGCTGTTTTTGAAAAGGAAGGAGTGTATTGTCAAGGTCCATGACCAGAAGCCAGTGATCGCTATTCGTTAATGCACCGAGAAATGTTTCAAGACCAATCTTGCTGACTTCACCATCGTATCTCACATCGAGCAAGGCGGTAACAAGCTGAGTGTGACGCTCAAAGAACTTGGTGTCAATTCCTT
This sequence comes from Phycisphaeraceae bacterium, assembly GCA_002704825.1. Lineage (GTDB taxonomy): Bacteria > Planctomycetota > Phycisphaerae > Phycisphaerales > Phycisphaeraceae > UBA7800. The sequence goes on along the minus strand of PAIY01000146.1, from coordinate 2,934 downwards.
GAGTTGGCAGTAGACGTAGTGGTTTTCCATCCGCATAACCAGGCTCTAATGTCATTGCCAATCTTGTGGCTTGCACAACTTGATTTTTATCCTTCTTACGCCAGAGTGATCGATTTCGAATCAACAAGGAATGAAACATGCAATCTGTTTGTGCCGTGAAGAAGGCCAATGTGTCATATTCATTGCGAACGCTTTGATTATTTGCTGCGTCAATCCATTCATTGGCATCGTTGATGATCCATTGTGTCGGAATGTCAACAGCGACTGCAGTAGCACGATAATTTTTAGGTTCCCAAACCACGTGGCCGACTTTGACTTTTCGCCATTGTTCGACATGTTGCTTTACATCATCAAGTTGGTTCAAGATCATGTTCGCAGATGGGCTACCAATGGAAAGGACAACTGGCCATGCGTTGTTTTGATCAAGAAGCCGGTTTTCACGGTTATCTGCGTATTCCCATTGACGACATAATTTTGAAGATAACTCTTTAGGTGATTTCATTTCGATAGCCCATGGCCTTCAAGCTCTTCCCAGGAAATCGATGCAAGAGTGGCACACTTGGCAAGTCTCTGGACGCAGATGACCTTTCGAGTATGTTTCTTAAGCAGACCAATTTCTTTATTGGGAGTGACAAAGATGGGATGTAGATTGAAGATGCGCAGGGCATCAATTATGCGATTGGCTGCTGACGGTGAGCTCTTTGAAAAAGCTTCATCCAGAACAATGGTCCCATAGAGAGGGCGGCTTGCTTGTGCTGGACACAGGGCATAACTCAACGAAGCAGTCAGGACATGGCTGGCCATTAATTCTTTTTCACCACCGCTGCCACTTTGTGAACCGGTTCTTTTGGGAGATTGTTTTAGTGTGTTTCTGTCGACTTCGACGACGAAAAACTGCAGGCGATATCGTGGGTCAAGTAATTCCCGTGATCCTTTGAGTCTGCGATTTTCACTAGCTTCACGTAATATGTCCACCAATTCACGCAGTGATTTGTAGTGGCTTTCGCCCTGATCATCAAGCAACGCATCAGCTCGTACTTTTTGCATCGCTCTTTCCACTGCTCGCAGACGCTCGTCTTTGGTGTGTTGTGGTTGCAGTTGAAGAAAGCGGCCATCCCGAAAGTCAACTTTTGCCAATGTCAGATTCAGATCGTTAATGCGTTCTTTGATGTTGTCGACTTCTTCATTGATGCTGGCAAGTAACTGGGTGACGCCCTGGTCGGATGAACGGTTGAGGTATTCCATGAACCGCTCTTGTTTTTCAGGCAATGCCTCTTTGGTCAAAACATCAAGACGATTCAGGAATGCAGAGGCGTCATCAGGTGTGTTAGTGTAGTCAGCCAATGCGCCTGTATCTTCTCTTTTAGCTGTTGACATGGAACTGGTCAGATTCGTAATGCACTTTTCAATGTATCTGGTTTGTTCTTCTAGATTCTGATCCGCTTCATTTCTGAAGGTTCTTTCCCAATCATCAAGTTGTTCAACTTTGATGTCATCTGATATAAGAAATGATGTTTGAGCTAATTCGATTTCCACTTCATTGAGGCCTTCGCCTATCCGATTGGCAGCCTGATCACGTGCTTTAGCGGCTTCTTCTTGTTTTACTTCAACAAAATTAATAGCCTTTTCCTGCAGGCGAATTTTCTCTTCTAGTGATTTTAATTTTGCTTGTTCAGTGTCATATTCAGATTTTGCTTGGCTTGCATCTGATGCAGGATCAAGTAGCTCTTTAAGTTTTGTTTGAGATTGTTCCAATTCAAATATGGCTTTGGGTAAGTCAATTTTGGCAAATTTTAGGTTCGAGATACTATTAATGATTGTTAATTTCGTACTGCAAGCTGATCGCTGTTTGTCGGACTCATTTGATATGGGCTCCCACTTTTGCTTTTTATCCATTGTCAAAGCCTGCAATTTTTGTCGCAAGGTCTCAAGTTGATCTTTGTTATCAAAGCCGGTCATCCAGTTTTCGTTGAGTCTTTGTTGATCCTGTTTGTCATATCTACCACGACGACCGGACATCATGCCTTGCATGGTTAAAGCGTGGTCAGTTGTCTGAAGCTCGTCAGGTGAGTTTACACAATGAAGATCACGACTTGCCAGCAAATCTTTGACTGTGTTGATCAATGGATGGTTTTTAATATTGAGTTTGTGTGTGAACCCATCCGGGAGAAACTTTCGTGGGTGAACCTGGTGGTTAGCTTGTAGCAATCTCACATGGAGCTGGTTTTCTCTGTTGTTTACCCATCGCAATGCTGCCTTGATATGCTTCTCTGATACGAGAATACGTAATCGATCAGAACCAATGGCGCGTTCGATCGCACCTCGCCAGTCCATTTCAGACTGCTTAACTTGAACCATTTCAGCGACGAAGGGGAGATCGCCTTCATCTAACGCAAGCTTATTTGCCAACAGGGTTCGAAATGCCTGAAACTTAGGCGGTATATTTGAGCTGGGGCGGCTTTGGACTTGCTGAAGGTCTGAGGTGGTTCGTTTGATATGGGCATCTATTTCACGAATGCGAGAAAGTGCATCAAGATTTCTATCGTTTGCAGCATTGTAATCTGCCTGAATTTTCTCACGTTTATTATCAAGAATCGTTTTGTTTTCCTGGAATATTTCCTCAGTCAATGTCCTGTTGAGATCGAATTCCTGAATGAAATTATAGTACTCATCAGCACTTTTTCGACGTTCTTCGGTTATTGCCTTCTGTAATTCAATTGTTTTTTCTAACTCCTTGATCACATTGCCACCTAAGTTCAGATAGCGTTCGAGTAAAGTATCAACCCGATCTGCTATGCTTTTCTTTTCGTCGTTATGAGCTTTGAGTTGCTTATTCTCCTTCTGAAGGTCGCTTGCAAGATCGTTAAAAACTTGATCCCATCGCTCTTGACCTTGAATCGCAAACCAGATTGGGACGATGCGTTTGAGAGTTCG
>PAIY01000145.1 GCA_002704825.1 Phycisphaeraceae bacterium | reverse complement strand
GGCGTCGATTGGCAGATGAAAATCGACGATGCAAGATGCAAACTTAAATCAGTCTATCCCACAATTAAGTTTTGACGGACCACTAGTGTGTTGGTTAAGCATTCAACACGCTGAAAAGGGATTGGGGATTGGTATCACGAATCCCCAGTCCAAACAGGCAATATTCTGTATCCCAAACTCAGGTTTTTAAGTGCAGCGCATAAAAAACCTGCCCTTCATGGACAGGTTCGTGCGGAATGGATGTTTGTGTTGGTATGAGGGCGTTGAGATGACTTAGCAGGCGTATCGGGTTCGCAGTGTCAGGCGATCAGCAGTCACCTTTACCGTTTTTGCCTTTACCGTTGTTACCTTTGCCGTTGCCACCTTTGGATTCGTCATCGACGTCGCCGGAGGGGTCATCTTTGCCGTTGGGTCCGCCTTTACCGTTACCGGGGTTTGAGACATCGACGCCGTCATCGTTGTTGCCGTGGCCGTTGTTGTTCTTGCCCCCCTTGTTTGAATGGTTGTCATCGCAGTCGCCGTTTTTGCCGTTGGGGCTTGATTCGTCGTTGTTTGATGAATCATCATCATCATCATCATTGCTGGCGTTGTTGTTTTGGTTGTCATTGTTGCCAGCATTGGGATTGTTCCCGTTTCCATGACTGCCATTGGATTCGTCATCGACATCGCCGGAGGGGTCTTGGCCACCGTTGGGTCCACCGTGCCCGTTGCCTGGGTTGGAGGAGTCGACGCCGTCGTCGTTATTGCCGTGACCGTTGTTTCCGTTCCCGTTCCCGTTCCCGTTCCCGTTTCCGTTGCTGTTTCCGGCCGAGTCATCATTGCCGTTGGTGTCGTTACCGTCGTTGCTGGTTGATGAATCGTCATCATTGTTGTTGTTGGCATTCCCGTTGTCGTTTGCATTGTTGCCAGCATTGCCAGCATTGCCGTTATTGCCGTTGTTTGCATTGTTGCTTGATTCGTCATTGTTTGATGAATCATCATCATTGCTGGCGTTTGCATTGCTGTTGCTGTTGCCATTGCCATTGGCGTTACCGTTGCTGCTATTGGATTCGTCATCGTCGTCGCCTGAGGGGTCTTGGCCACCGTTGGGTCCACCGTTGCCGTTGCCGGGGTTGGAGGAATCGACGCCGTCGTCGTTGTTGCCGTGACCGTTGTTGCCGTTGGCATTGGCAGTTCCGTTGCCGTTGCTGTTGCTGTTGCTGTTACCGTTACCGTTATTACCGGCATTGTTGCCGTTGTTGTTTCCGTTGCCTGGGTTGGAGGAGTCGTTACCGTCATCGTCGTTACCGTGGCCGTTGTTGCCATCGTCATCACCCACATCGAGTGTGTTACCGTTTCCGCCACCGTTGTATGAGTCGTTGATGGCGTAGGCCGCTGCGACGAAGGTGCTTGAACCAGTTGCCGCCAGCTCGAGGGTTTCCATGCGGATTTTGCGTTCGACGTGGCCGTCGGCATAGAGTACGTTCATTTCGCGATAGTGACGGTTTTCGCGGGCATAGTCGATGACGTCGAATGTGCCGGGATAGGAACCGACGATGCTCTTGTCACCCTGACCTGCACCACTCATCGTGCCGTCGTACATGGTGACCGTGCGGCTGGCATCGACCAGGTCAAACATGCGACTTTCGCGCACCAGCAGGTCGACGTTCATGCCAAAGTCCATGGCCTTGGTCTTGACCTGATTCTGTCCATCCAGATATGAGATCTGATTGGCATGAAGGACTTCGGGGCAAACCGAATTGATGTCCTGCATGTAGTCCATGCCCGATTCGGTGAAGCTGCGCATTTGCGTGGAGACCGACAGCGACTGGGCGTCATAAGCAAAGCTGTATTGAAAGTGAGGGAAGTAGCCTTTGTGATCCTGGGCGTAACGTTCAAGATGCTTACCCATGTCATATTCGTGGGTCATGCACACAGCCCGTTTGGATGCACGACGTGCTTCAGCCAAAGCCGGCAGCAGCGTGGCGATCAACAACGTCATGATGGCCAGCGAGACAAGCATGTCAATGAGGGTGAAGCCCCTGGCTTGCTTGCTGGTGGTGTTGATCATGTTACGGGTGTGCATCGCATTTGATTTCATGGCCCATTTCTCCTTAACGGAACACCTGGACTGTTCCGTGTGTCAGCTCAAGTTAACGATGTGAAATGGAAGGATGTGAATATAGATAAGATGAAAAGATGGCTTGACATGGCGAATTGTATCGATTGGTCTGATTGTATGATTTGGGCAAGGCAAATAGGACTTGTGAGACTGACAGGCCTTCCTGCCCAGCCGATCCTGATGTGGAATTTAAAATCGGCTGACCCATTGCTATCCTATGGCTGAGCACAAAAGTTCTTCAGCGCTTTTGACAGTTTCCCTAATTGCGGGCAAAATGATTCGGCCCGCTACGAATCCGCAGCTTTTGCAACTTTAACCCTCTTAGGAGAGTGTCTACGATGGCATTGAACATCCGCAGTACTGATGAATGTGAATTGGACCTGGTGTCCCTTGGTGAATGCATGATCCGTTTGAGCCCCGAAGGCCATGGTCGCATTGAGTTTGCCAAGAAAATGGAAGTCTATGTTGGCGGTGGCGAATTCAACGTCGCCTATGCCCTGGCACGCCTCGGCCTCCGCACCGGTTGGGTCGGCGGGCTCGTCGACAACCCCGTTTCCATGATCGCGATGAATCACGCACGCGGCGTTGGCATGGACGTCGAACACGTCGTCACCATGCCCTACGACGGCGTGGGTCGCAAGGCACGCATGGGTTTGAACTTCACCGAAGTCGGCGTCGGCCCCCGTGCAGCAGTCACGCTGTATGACCGTGGTCACAGTGCAACTGCCAACATGCAGCCCGGCGATGTCGATTGGAAGAAGCTCTTCTCCGATCGCGGCGTTCGCTGGTTGCACACCGGTGGTATTTTCACCTGTCTGTCCGAGTCCACCCGTTTGGTCGCTGCTGAAGCCCTCAAGGCGGCTCACGAAGCAGGCACCATCGTCTCCTACGACCTGAACTTCCGTTCCAAGCTCTGGTCTTCCGAAGAAGCCATCGCAACCACCAAACCCCTGATGAAGTACATCGACTGTCTGATTGGCAACGAAGAAGACTTCCAAAAGGTGCTCGGCTACGAAGTCGAAGGTGCTGACGTTGATGGGGGTGGCGAACTGCCCATCGAAAAGTACAAGGACATGGTCCGCCAGGTCGTCAAGGATTATCCCAACATCAAGATCGTCGGCACCACGCTCCGCGAAGTCATCAACGCAACCGAAAACAACTGGTCTGCGATTCTCTATGATGCAGAAAAGGATGTCTTCTATCACGGCCCGAACTTCGAACGTCTGATCCTCGAAGACCGCGTCGGCGGTGGTGACGGTTTTGCATCCGGTTTCTCGTATGCCTTCCTGGCTGGCAAGTCCGCTGAAGAAGCTGTCAACTGGGGCACCTGTCATGGCGCCATGCTCATGACCACCCGCGGCGACACTTCCGAGATCACCCTCAAGGAACTGCAGCATGTCGTCGGTGGCGGCGGTGCTCGCATCGTTCGTTGATCGAATATCGATCCAACAATTAAATCATCAACACAACACCCTCGGAGCGATTCCGGGGGTGTTGTTTATAACAGAGTTGAAAAAAAACGCAGACGCCCTGATGACGTCTGCGTTTTTGTTTTGATTTGTGAAGTCTCTTCAAAGCCGTGACCTTCCCAGGTCACGGGTTACTTGCCAACATTTACTCTGCCGGGGGCATGTCGGCACAGAAGTCGATCATTTCGGCCAACGTCGCGCTGCGGGCGTTGCGGACATAAAAACCGCTTGCAGCCGTCCCCGTGCACACGGCTTGGGTGACCGGCAAACCAGCCAGCAGGCCCAGACAGAAGCCGGCGTTGAAGTTGTCGCCTGCACCGGTGGAGAGCTTGGGCTTCTTGACGAACGGGCCTTGGAAACGGCCGGATTCCACGCTGTTTTCACCTTGCACCGCAGCAGCGGCACAGCTACGCGGGTGGATGACCACAGCCTTGATGTCGAGCTTTTCACGGATGCGCTGAGCGGTGAACTCAATTTCCGCTTCGGCATCGGCTTGCACTTCAATGCCAAGCACCTTGGCGATCTGCGTGGATTCAGCCAGGTTCAGACCCAGCACCACGTCAGCAAGCTTGCTCATTTTGGTCAGGCGACCCAGTGCATCAGCAATGTCTTCGCGGGTACGCTTGGCAGGATCGGCAAGGTCGACAAAGATCATGCGCTTCTTGCCGTTGACATTGCTTGCCACCGCCGGCAGGATTTCGTCGATGAGCAGATCCCAGATGCTGTTGAGTTTGGTGAGCATCGTCCAGTTGACCATGCCCAGGAACGCGGTGTCACCGATGATCTGCTGGAACTTACCTTTGCCCAAGACTTCGTTGAGTGTGTCAGCATTGACGTCCTTGAGTGAGGAGTGCTTACCCATCATCAGTTTGCCATCTTCAAATTCCAACGCATCGGTGTAGCCCGGATCAGCGATGGAAAGAATGTTGGCGATCTCGGCAAACGGCAGGAAGACTTCATCAAGATTGGGATGACCAAGGTTACCGATGTACGTCACCGGCAAGCCGTAGCTGGCCAGGGCGTTGGCCATGATCGGGCCGTTGCCACCGAGTTTACGGAGTTTGGTCACCAGTTCGATGTTGGCCGATTCACCTGCAGCCGCGACGATGCGTTCGCCGTACTCTTTGATGGTGGGGACGGGCTGATAGTTGTCGGCATCCTGACGGGTCTTGACCACGTCAATGATCGAGTCGACAAAGCCGTCAAAGCCGACGGTGGTTTTCACTGAGCCAATGGTCTTGGAAAATTCCTTAAGGCCTTCGGACGCGGCCTTGGCGATTTCTGCACGTTGCATATCTGAGTTCCTTCACTCCACGAGTTGGTTGAATAAGGGGCGGGGAGTCGAGGAGTTTATCAGATTACAAACGTTTGTGAAAGGGGGATTTGTCTTTTGAATGCACCTTTGCATAGACGGTTGGCTAAATCATTTCAGTCTTGATTCAGATTTCTAAATGATTATTTAAAAATGAAATAGATTCTGTTGTGTCGTCTTGATTTACAATTTATTTTGTACAGAAACTTGTCTTAATAAATTCAAGGCATAACATAAATGTATAAGTTGAATCGGAGACTATCGTGGCCAATGTAAAATATACCAAAGTGGTTCGACTCATCGAACGCCGACTCCAGCATGGTGACTATGCACTGGGCGGACTGCCCGGGGAAGAACGTCTGGCGATCGAAGCAGGTGTGTCACGCATGACCGTTCGTCGTGCATTGGATCATCTGGAAGGCGAAGGCATTCTCAATCAGCAGACCAACGGACGGCGCACCGTCAACTGGGATCGGCTCGGGCTTGAGCGAACAGTTCGCGTGGCCTTTTTAGCGCCTGCATACGATTCGACAATCGTCAATCACCTGCGTATCGCAACCTCCCGTACAGTGGATGAATGTGGTGGCATGTTGCGGCCTGTTGACTACGTCCACTGGGATGATCCGGTGGTGTTGGATGTATTCCAGGCGTTTGATGGCGTCTTTCTCGTATCTCAGGCTCAAAAAATGCCTGAACGTGTGATGAAGAACCTGGAAGATCAGGCGCATCGTGTTGTGATGCTGGATACGGATATGTCCGAGTTGGGCATTCCCTCGATTAATTGCTTTCCTTATGTCTTCATTCAGCGGATGCTCGACAAGCTCGGTGAGTTGGGACATACGCATGTGGATTGCTTTAATACGCAGCCTTATACCCAAGTGATTGAAAAGCGCATCTGGCAATGGGAACTGTGGAAGTCCACGCACCAGGCGACGGGTGAGTTGATCAATGAGCCAGTCCAGGCTTACAAGAACGCTGCGGATCACGCTTACGAAGTGATGATGGGCCGACTCAGATCAGGCTATCGTCCCAGTGCCTTGATTTGTCTGACCGAACATGCCGCACTGGGCGTTTATGCGGCATTATATGACCATGGTTTGAAAGTCGGTCAGAATGTATCGCTAATCACCATTGGCGAAGGCGCCGGCGGAGACTTCCTCAGACCTTCGCTATACAGTTTGAAATACACCGATCCTTCGCCATTCATTCGTATTGCATACCAATGGATGGCCGATCAAGATCAAAATCATCGCTGGCGTGGACCACTGTTGATGCAGCCGCCCGAACCCCAGTTTTTCGAGGGAAGCTCCATTGGCCCCCCGTTGGCTATGGAAGTTTAATCGGGCATTCGGCGGGCAGTTTGTATTGATCCGGTCGATAGCATTGCGTTGAAAAGTAAAAACTTGACCACCATGCCTGGATGAAGCGTGTGCGCGGTCTATTTGTCCCCTGTCAATCGTATATTCCATTGAAAGGTTACTGAAAATGGCACACCCTCGAGACACAAAAGGTTTTACGCTCATCGAGCTACTGGTGGTCATCTCCATTATCAGCCTGCTCATTGCCATATTGCTTCCCGCGCTGGCCAAGGCCCGTGAGTCGGCAAGAGGGGTTGCCTGCCTGACCAACGTCAAACAGTTCGGCGTGGTGCTGGCGGTCTATCAGAACGAATCCAACAACCAGCATTTCCCTGCACGCATCGCAGACACCGGGCAGGATCGCTGGCTTGAGCCCATGCGACGTCTGCTGCAAAGTTCTAAAAATGCCATCCAAATTCTGGATTGTCCCAGTGACAACTGGCAGGGACAGACGCGCTGGGGCGATCCACGCTGGGGAAAGTACCGACTCGACAAAGTCTATTCGTCTGATGAATTGCCCGACCGCGTTCGCTTTAGCTACGGCGTCAACGAATACACCACGCGACCGGCTGACACATCACCGGCATCAGGCAACTCGGCCAGTCCCAACGATTACTATCACCTTTCCGACACTGCCTACCTGGCTGACTGCACCGCGTTCAGTTTTAATCGCAACGGTAATTACGGCATCATGAAGCGCATCACACATGCCAACTATGAAGGTGTCTATGCCGAGAATGACGGCTTTGCTTATCAGGACAAAACGCTGGCTCGACACAATGGGGCCAACAATATTCTCTTCATGGATGGGCATGGTGAAATGGCATCAGCCAACCGGGCCTATGGTTGTCTGGTCAAGGCCGAAGAAAGTCGCACTGGCTTTACCTGGGCTTCGACCTACCTGGTGGATTAAATCGCCCGTCCCAAAGACGTCACGATTCAAGTGGTTTTCATAATCAATTTGTCATTGCAACATCGTTGTATGACACAGATCCAATCAATTTTTCAAATGGAGCTTCGTAAAATGAGAGTTTGTATACACGCATTGATTTGCCTTGCCTTGATCGGTTTGCAGGTCAATCTCGTAACCGCCAAACCCAGGTTGCCCAAAGAACACACCGACCTGACGGTCAAGCAGGTGAACCAGCGTCCCATCTCTTCGCATTTTGGTGTCTGCACGCATCTGCATCGTGAGCCGGCCGGTTGGTCCAACGAGATGCTGCCGATGATCCGTAACATGGGGATGAGTACCTACCGCGAAGGTGTGCTCTGGCATGAAGTCGAAAAGGAAAAGGGGGTTTACAAAGTCCCCGCGTTTTCAGACGAACATGTGAATATGGCCATCAAGATGGGCATGGAGCCCATGGTGATTCTGCTCTATGGCAACAAACTCTACGAAAACCCGATGGATCCCGAGGCGTTCGCCAATTACGCCAATCATGTCATCGAACACTTCAAGGGACGCGTCAAGTATTTTGAAGTGTACAACGAGCCCAACAATTTTGCGTTTCGCAGTCATTACGGCGGGATGTGGAATGGGGTCGGTGAAGGAGACGAGAAGTATGCCGTGTGGCTGCTCAAGTTCGTCGAGTTTGCCAGCATCGTTACCCAGCGGATCAAGGACAAACATCCCGATGCATTTCTGCTGGGGTACTCGATGAATCCGCCGGCCCGTCACCATGCGTTTAACTTTCCCGACGCCTGGAAGAATCTGGACGCTATTGCCATTCACCCCTATTCCAAACGCCTGCCACCCGAACAGCGACTCTATGGCGGTGAGGGCATCACCAAACTCGATGGCATCAAGACGGCTGACGATGATCACAGTGTCGAATCGATGATCCGTCTCAACCGTGAAAAACTTGATGCCATGGGTTTGAAGCACGTGAAAATCTGGGTGACCGAAGCGGGCAACACCACCGCGCGTTTTGTGAAATCACACGGCAATTTCGCAGGTTACAACGAATTCACCCAGGCTGCCTACAACAGTCGCAAAGCGATCATCTGTCTGAGCAACGGCATCGAAAAGTTCTTCTATTACGACTACTACGATGACGGCAATGATCCGGACAATCCCGGCCATAATTTCGGATTGCTCAAGCGTGACTATTCACCCAAGCAATCTTTCTTTGCAGCCCAACGACTCAATGCACTGCTCTACGACAAAGTCACTCCCACGAAAATCAACGTCGAAGTCCAGCGACTGGCGCCCTGGCCTTCCGATGGTGAGGTCTTTCACGACGAAACGAACTTTGCGTATCTCAACACGCCGCAGGTTCACAGTTTTACCCGCAAGGATGGCAGCACGATCGTCTTCGTCTGGCGACCCGGTCGCGTCTATGGTGATCGACAGGAAGAGTTGAGTCATCTGACAATTCGTGATACTCAAGGTTCACTCGTCCAGGCCGGTCGCGTGGTCACCGGTGAAAAACTGGAACTCAAGACCACCGTTGACAATGAAAAGATTCAAGTGCAAATGGCGCCTTATGGTTCTGACCCGATATATATGATCTTCAAGTAAACCCGGTTAAACGAATATCAATCACAACTGCACGCACGCGTCATTACGGCGCGTGCGTGCTTTTTTTGATGTTGTTAAAAACTTGCGTCTTGTGGGATAAGAAAATAAACCATCAAACCACCAGATGAGACCAATGGTCGAATCTGAAGGGTCGCAAGTTTCTTGGATGCTCAATATCCGTCAGATTCGCCCACGTTGTGGACTCATCAGGCAGCTTGGGTTTTCAAAACTTCCATGTTCATCGTCACTTTCTCTTTTCCATGGCGAGGGAGTGACGGTGATTCATTATTTATCCTGAATCTTTGACGCAATGAAACACTCGCTTTTTCAGCGCAGAAAAACACCCACACGGTTGCCCGCATGGGTGTTGGATTTTTCAGACGGTTACGCCTGTCTCAGTGGGTTGATCTTCAAATCAGAAGAGCAACTGGAACTGGGAGCGGAGGACGAAAATGTCGTCGTTGTTGGCGGAGCTGCCGGCGCCGGTCATGCCCAGGTTGCTGCTGCCAGCATCGTTACCAAAGGCGTTGGCCATGACATCACCGTCATAGACCCAGATCAGGTCGGTGGTGAGTTTGGCGTTGTGCTTGTTGATATACCAGTTCATACCGACGGTGAAAGCCTGCAGTTCGTTAAGCGTTGCAGAGTCATAGTCGAGGTATTCCCAGCGGACAAACGGCTCGAGCTTGTCGGGGATGATCATGTAACCAGCTTCGACGAGCAGGCCTTGCATGGTCTGGTCCGCAGCACCGGCTGCGTCATAGTCGATGTTGCCACCCATGTAAGCGATGAACAGACCCAGGCCGTTGGTTTCCAACGAACCGTCGATGGTCCATGCCAGGTAGTCAGCGACGTTCTTGCCTTCAGGATCAGTGTTGGCTGCGTCACCGGTTTGGTAGTGAACCGCAGCACCAAGGAACACCGCGGTGTCTTCGCCGGACCATGCGCTGGTGTCAGACCATTGTTTCCAGTCACCAGCCAGTTTCAGATCCACTCGGGCGGACAATGCAACTTCGACGTAGTCCTGACCGATGGTGGAGAACTCTTCATCCACACCGTCGTTGATGGAGAAGCTGGCACGGATGTTGTCACCCTTGTAGTTGAGTTCGACCATTTCCGAGTAGTCCATGGTGAAGAACTCGGTGACCAGGCCGCGGTCGACTGCCATTTGCTTGGAAGAGCTGATGAGTTCCTGGCGGAGGAAGGGGATCTTGACCAGGCCGAATTTGACGTCCCAACCGTTGCCGAAGTTGTAACCCATGTAGGGGCCTTCAGCGGAGACACTGCCTGAGGTGCCCGAACCGATAAGGGTGATGCCGTAGGTGAGTTTGGGGCTGCCGATGTGGCCGTTGAATTTGACCTTCATGCGACGGAACTGGAAGCCTGCATCATCTTCGTCAGCCGAATTGTCCTGGCTGTTCCAGATGTGACGGAACTGGAAGTGACCGCCGAAGGTCAGCAGGAAGCTGCCGTCTTCGGATGCCAGGAAGAACTTGCCGTTGTGACCAGCGGTCATACCGCTTTCAAGCAGGCTGGCGCGGGTGTCGGCATCGGCAAGGACTTCCTTGACGAGGCTTTTGACTTCCGCAGCGCGCTGTTCGTTAAGCCAGTTTTGGCCGTTGGCTTGCTGCAACTGGGCGATTTGGGTTTCCTGAGCATTGAGCTTCTGCTGCATCTGTTGCAGTTGAGCCCGCATCTGTGCCAGGCTGTCGGTGGTGTTTTCTGCCAACAGGTTACCGGTCAAAACACACGTAAGAACCAGGCCTGTAACGATTTGAAAGTAAGACTTCATGGCGTCCTCACTCCATAAAAAATTGGACAGTCCACCACTGTGACGAGGTGCAATTAAAAAGTCAAATATGTATTTTGATTTTGTGGATAAAAAGTGAAACAGGTCAGTCTGCTGAAGTTTTCAAGGATGAACTGCTCGACACTGGTCATGAGACATTGAGCGCCGGGTGTCAACCCGGTGCCCCTTGGTTTAACGTAAGCACATCGGGCACCGGATTAACGGACATGATGCATGCCAATTCATAAGCGAAAGCACGAAGAGAGATTGCCACTATTTCAGGGGACGAACTTACTCGACATGATTTGTAGGGTGGGTTTCGCTTTGCTCTACCCACCCTACGTCAGAAGGCCACGTGCATCATGTCTGTTAATTCGATGCAAGTGACTTACTGTGCTTTGAGCCAATCGGTGAGGATTTGCTGTGCAGGCTTGCCCCAGACGCCGTAGCCTGAGTCACTCAGCCCACCGTTGTAGGGGTCCCATGTGTAGAAGAGGACACCGGCAAACCCATGAGCGGGGATGGGGCGATCCAGTGCAATCTCCGACTGCCAACTCTCGCAGAACGCGCGGTAGCCAATCGCCTGCACCTGTGGTGTTGCGGTGACCTGTTTGGCGTTGACATAATTCCACGGATCTTTGAGGCCCCATGGCAGAGACGGGTAGCCAAACTCCGTGATGAGAACCGGCTTTTGAATGTCGCGGGAAAAGTCCTTGAGTGACTTTTGGATTGCAGGCCAGCGTTTGATGATCCGTTGATGCAGTTCAAAGGACGCCTGTGTATCGAGCATCTGATCCATGGGGTCTTGGGTCATCGACCAGTACCCGCTGATGCCTACGTAATCGAGATGTTCCCAGAACGTGGGCACATGGTAGTGATCCCAATTGGTGGCATAGATCAGTTGCCCCCGGAAGTCCTTTCGAATGTCGCTGATGAGTTTTTCCCAGCGTTGTGTCTGCTTCTCCGTGGAGAGCAGTTCCGAACCCACGCAGAACACATCGACGCCGGCCTGTTGGGCGAGATTGGCAAAGTGACGTTGGGTCACGCTGTAACTCTCCCACCAGGCATCCCAGTTGTCAGGCGAAATCTTGCCCCGCCATTCATTGCCCCGCGGATGCGTAAAAAGCACCGTCGGCATGAGCATCGTCTTGAGCCCGCGCTTCTGGGCATATCGCAACAACGTCATCAACTGCTCGGTGCTTGGACACCGACCGGGTTGATTGGGGATGCTGATTTGGGTCGAGGCACCATCCCGCACAAAGGCAGGCGTGAGAATCTGCAGACTGTTACAACCCATATCCGCAATCATGTCGATCGCGCGAATGTACTTGGGCAGTTGATTGGTGTAATGGACGTTGAGACTAAAGCCGATGACCTGCTGATTTTCAATGCCTTGCTTTGAATCCACTGGTTTGGCAGGCAGTGGTGTTGGCTCAATTAATGACACACCCACCGGTGCGATCAGTGCACCAAGCAGTGACAGCAGATACAAGCCAGCAGCGTAAAGTCCAATTCGAGTGGGGCGGAGCATGGATGCTTAGAAACCTTGGCGCGTGGGCATACGCGGGCGACGTGGATTGTTGCCAAACCCACCTTCTTCCCGACCACCGGGGCCGTCCATCATTCCCGGGTCCATCATGCCCTGATCCTGACGGCGGTTGTCCATCTGCTGAGGTTGCTGACCGGGTTCACCTTCAACCGGCTTGGGGAACAGTGGGGCAAGAATCAACTGGGCATCGCCACGCATGTATCCAATGGTTTCCAACGGCAAATGAGCCTTGGCCTGCAGTCCGCCATTGGTGGTTTTGTAGCTCAAACTCAACGGCAACAGATCACTGGGGAAGACCGGGTCCATGTCCTGTTTACCCAGCAACAACTCGATAAGCATGTGGGTCGCTCGCATGCCTGAGAGCATGTTCACATGCACCTGCCCCGTGGTGTTGGACAGGTTGCTTTCCATGGCCTTGGCGAGCATCGCGCCCTTGGCAATGCCTGCACCCTGCGGTGCGTTGAGAATCGTGAGCATTTCCTTGACCAGCTGCGCGTCGGTCACCGTGGTCAGCAAGACCGTGGTGTTGTCCACCGAGGCGATGTAGCCTTCCTGGTTGTTCAGACCCAACACCATCATGCGACGCGACACGTCATTCATCCGGGCGAGTACCTGCATCGGCATGGTGTACTGCAACTGATACTGGGCGATCTGGGCACGGTCATCCGACAATGCGTTGGCAGCAAATGTGCTTAACACCATCACGTTCGGACGGCTGTCGGTTTCGGCAGTCTCCCCCTGACGCATCAGACCCATCGGGTGACTCTTGCCATTGGCGTTGGTCAGAAACGACTGGAAGTCGGAGACAAAACGCTGCGAATCGTTGACCTTCAAAATCATGGCCGTGTTCATCACACGCGTGCCAAGTCCGATGGCTCCCTGCGGTGCGTAAAACACATGGGCGACCTCGTTGATCTGCCCGAGAATCGGTGCCGCGTTTTTCACCAGTGACACATACCACGCGCCCTTGGATTGCAACTCCGTTGCCATGTCATCGATGATGGCTTTCAGGTCGACGTTCTGCATGTTGCTGTCGAGGCTGTAGAGATACTCCCGACGTGGCAGGCGGTCGAGCAGTGTCGCAGCACCGGCATCACCGGTCAGGCGTGAACCCATCACCGAGCCGGGCTTGAAGGTCATGCCCACGTGGATGTCCATGCCTTGTTCATTGCTGCCAAATCCGATGACCAGGGTCCTGGCATCCTTGAGCACGCGAAGCATCGCCGTGTTGTACAACTCGGACATGATCTGGCTGTTGCTGACATTGTCCTCGTCGACCGGTTCCAATGCCGCTTCGGGATCCGGTGGCGATTTGAATAAATCGATCGCACGTTGATAGCCGGCATCGGTGATGTTCTTGGGTTGGATGATCAGGCTCATGTCACTGCGGACCAGAACATCAAAGCCCTGCTGTCCCACGAGCGTGGTCAATGCCGAGCGCGTCAGGCCGGGGGCATAACCTTCGACCTGCGATTTCTGGGATGAGATGATGGCATAGCTGTTATGCACCTTGGCGTAACCGGCTTGACCGTTGGGCAACGTCAGCGCGGTGACCAGTTCGTCGGGCGAGCCACCGAAGTTACCCACGAACTCGGCATAATCCGAGACGGGAATCATGGCAATGAACTGCGGCGCCGGGCCGGGCTTGGGTTGATCACCATCCTCAACGGTCAGGGCAGGCAGGACACTTTCGGCATTCTGGACCACCAGGAACAACGACCCGTTGCCGTTGACACCACGATCCATGCCAAGGGCACGTTTGAATTCGTTAAGCAGATCCGTCAGGCCGGTGATTTTCAGATCCAATGCATCGTTGAGCAAGGCAGCGCGATCACTGAACGTGTTCATGTCCGGTACCGCCAGGATCAATTCAAACTCGGCGGGCAGCAGGTCAAACGTCTCTGCCAGCTTGAGATTCTCACTTTCCTGGGCATGAATCAGGGGTGTGAAGACCAGGGTCGTCACAAGCGTCATCAGGACCGTCATTTGTGTGCGAGTGCGAGTTGAGAACCAACGTCCAAACATATGCTGCTCCTGCAAGGTTCAAACCAAGAATTCGGCTTTTTGTGTCGGACACCATGCCCCGGAGATTGTTTTGGTGACCATCCACTGCGGGTGAGTCTACTTACTATACACGATTCCTTGATTTACGTTTCAGAATTCGTCCAGGGATTCGGGATTTGTGATTCGGGATTAGGGTTTGGAAGTCCGGTTGGCATGGTTTTTTGCCTTTTCCCTAATCCCGAATCCCAAATCCCAAATCCCTCCTGTATCATAGGCTGGATGTTACCCGCCAAGCCCAGCAAAATTCTCGTCGCCATGAGCGGTGGTGTCGACAGTTCCGTCGCGGCCTCCATGCTCAAGCAGGCCGGCCATGAGGTCGTCGGCTGTTTTATGCGCTTAGGTTCAGAAGACAGTGTCGAGGACGGCTACACCTGTGACCCGACCAAGATCCGTGAGGGCAAGCAGGGCTGCTGCTCGGTGAATGATGCTGACGATGCCCGCATGGTTGCTGCGATGTTGGAGATCCCGTTTTACGTCCTGAATTTCCGGTCGGACTTCGGGCGGATCATTGACTACTTCGTGGATGAGTACAACGCGGGGCGCACGCCCAATCCCTGTGTCCGCTGCAATGACTGGTTGAAGTTCGGCAAGCTCATGAGTTATGCCGACACCATCGATGCCGACTTCGTGGCCACCGGACATTATGCCCGTGTGGACAATTCGGCTGACACCCCCAAGCTGCTCAAGGGTTTGGACAATGCCAAGGATCAAAGCTACGTGCTCTTTGGCTCCAAACTCCAGAGACTCAAGAAAATGCTTCTGCCCATTGGTGAGATGGTCAAACCTGATGTCCGTGCTTACGCTGAACAACACAAATTGCCGGTGTTCAATAAGCCTGACAGCCAGGAAATCTGCTTTGTCCCGGACAATGACTATGCACGGCTGGTCAAAGAGAAGTCGCCCGACACCTTCACCGCTGGCAAGATTCTCGACCGTGACGGCAAGCAGGTTGGTAAACATGAAGGCCATCAACACTTCACCATCGGTCAGCGTCGCGGCATTGGTGTTGCCCTGGGCTATCCGATCTACGTCACCCACCGTGACCCCAATGCCAACACCATCACCGTCGGTACCAAGGACGATCTGATGTCCATCGGCCTGACTGCCAACCAAACCAACTGGCTCATCGATCCGCCGACTGAGCCTTTGAAATGTGAAGTCAAAATCCGCTACAACTCCCCAGCGGTCCCCGCGACGGTGACGGCTACAGGCGATGATGCACTGTCGGTCACATTCGACGAACCGGTCGAAGCTGTCACCACCGGACAGGCAGCCGTGTGCTATCTCGGTCAACAATGCATTGGCGGCGGCTGGATCAACGAAGCGTTCCCCGCCTGAGCCTGCTTGCAGTTGATCGCTCCTTGGCGTTCATGCTGGCAATCTTCAAAAGCCGCGACTCCCCCGAGTCGCGGGTGGTTTGACTGCCCTCCAGGATCGCATTGAGTGCACAATAACCATCGCATTGCCCAATAAACAGGCAGCCATGTCCGTGTAACAATTTTGGCCTCAAATTTGCTTAACCATTTTTTATCCGAAACTTGCGACCGATAGCCTGCGATTTTCGGGTATAACAGGAACAGACGAATCCCGCCCAAGTCTTTTTGCCGATGTTTTTTTCTACATCCGTGAGACGGATTCGCAAAACTCAGACAGAAGGAAACCTCATGAGGCATTACGATTGTGCAGTGATCGGGTCCGGCCCGGCCGGTCAACGTGCAGCCATCCAGGCTGCGAAACTCGACAAGTCCGTTTGTGTCATCGAAAAATCCCAATTCGTCGGCGGCGTCATGGTCAACACCGGCACCATCCCCTCCAAGGCGCTCCGCGAAGCTGTCATGCACCTGACCGGTCATCACAAGCAGGGACTCTACGGCAGAAACCACCGCGTCAAACGCGATATCACCATCAACGACCTGGCCTCCATGTCCGCCAACGTCATCCGCAATGAATGGAACGTCATCCAGGATGCCTTTGACCGCAACGATGTCGATCTGATCTGGGGTAAGGCCCGCTTTGAAGGTCCTAACCTCGTGGTCATCGAAAAAGACGGTGAAAATGAAATGATCACCGCGGACACCTTTATCCTCGGTGTTGGCACCCGTCCTGCCAAACCTGAGAGCATTCCCTTCGACAATGAATTTGTCATGTGCTCCGACGGACTGCTCAAACTCGACAGCATCCCCAAGTCCATGATCGTTGTCGGTGGTGGTGTCATCGGCACCGAGTATGCCTGCATCATGGCCACCCTCGGCGTCCGTGTGACCCTCGTTGAAGGTCGCAACCAGGTGCTCGGTTTTCTCGATTCTGAAATTGCCGAGTCCCTGCAATACCACATGCGAAAGACCGGCGTGACCTTGCGACTCAACGAAAAAGTCGACACCATCGCAAAGATCAACTCCGAACGTGACGGCCACACCATGGTCGAAGCGACCCTCGAATCCGGCAAGAAACTCCATGCTGAATGTCTGCTCTACGCAGTCGGTCGCCAGGGCGTCTGCGGTGAACTGGGACTCGACAACGTCGGCGTCTCGTTTGATGATCGTGAACGACTCAAGGTCAACGACAACTATCAAACCAATGTCGAACACATCTACGCGGTTGGCGACGTGATTGGTTTCCCCGCGTTGGCATCGACGTCCATGGAGCAGGGGCGTATCGCGGTGTGTCATGCTTACGGTCAGCCGATCCACTCCATGCCGGACTTGTTCCCCTATGGTGTCTACGCGGTACCCGAGTTATCCATGGTGGGCAAAACCGAACAGCAACTCACCAAGGAAGGCATCCCCTACGAAGCAGGTATCGCGCATTACTCCGAAGTGGCGCGCGGCCAACTCCTTGGTGATGAGATCGGCATGCTCAAGCTGCTCATCCATCAGGACACCCGCAAGATCGTCGGCGTGCACTGCATCGGCACCGGTGCAACCGAACTGGTTCACATCGGCCAGGCTGTCATGGCATTAGGCGGCACCGTCGACTACTTCATCCACAACGTGTTCAACTATCCCACGTTGGCTGAAGCCTACAAGATCGCCGCACTCAACGGTTCAAACAAACTCGCGAACATGTAATTGGGTTTGAACGACCAATCAACACACATCGGCACATTAAAGCCCGGGGACTTTTTGTCCCCGGGACGTTGTGCTTTGAGATGCAACTTAATTGACGATGTTTCAAAGTGACCTGCCCCGCACCGACACCACGCGATCCACATCGACACATAGAATCAATCACACACACACACACACACACACTCACACACACACACACACACACACTCACACACACACACACAGCTAAGCTGCTTCGTTGGCTCGATGAATCGGGCCT
>PAIY01000144.1 GCA_002704825.1 Phycisphaeraceae bacterium | reverse complement strand
TGATAGTCATGCTTCTTGTAAATACTCTTGACCACCGGCTCAAAGCGGGCAGCCAATTCAGGATCGTGTTCGAAAATCTCAGCAGCAATGGTCTTGAACAAACCGGCGGCTAAACCTTCAGCAAGTTTCAGAACCACATTGCCCGTGAAGCCTTCGCAGATAATCACATCGGCTTTGCCATCGAAAAGGTCACGACCTTCGGCATAACCGACATAATTCAGGAACGGGTCCTTCTTCATGGTCGCAGAAGCTTCTTTGACCAAAGTGTTGCCCTTGGCTTCTTCTGAACCAATCGAAAGCAGGGCGACACGCGGGTTGTCAATGCCGATCATCTTTTGGGCATAACCGGCGGCCATCAGACCATATTGATGCAGGTGTGTTGCACGCGGCTCAGGGTTGGCACCCACATCGCAGAGCACCACAGGACCGTGGAAGGTCGGCATGACCACCACAATACCCGGGCGATGTACACCCGGCAGGCGTCGCATCGACATCTGGGCAGCCGCAACCATCGCGCCGGTGTTGCCGGCACTGATGACGATTTCACAGTGCTCGCCGTCCTTGAGACTACGCTTGCCGCCCAAGCGTGCGATGCGCACGATCGAACTGTCAGGCTTCGTGCGAATGGCGGTGACCGGCGGGTCATCCATCGCAATCACCTGCGTGGTCGGATCAATGACGATGCGGCTATCATCGATGCCTCGCTCAGCGATCACATCTTTGATGATTTCCTCATCGCCCACCAGGACAAGCTGATCATCGTCTGCCAGAAGATCCAGTGCATCCAGTGCACCGTCTAAAATGGCATCCGGGGCATTGTCCCCACCCATGACGTCAATTGCGATACGCACTTGTATTAGTCTTCCTTGGACATGTTAAGACGAAGCCCGGGACGGACATAACCACACTCAGAGCATGCTGCGTGGGGCAGTTTGGCCGAACCACAGTTGGGGCAGCGAACCGAGCTGGTCGCCTTAGCACCCTTGTGGGCACGTCCCATCTTGGATTGACTACGCGATTTGCGTTGTACGGGAACCATATCTAACCACCTGTCATTACAGTGTTACACGAAAATTGGACCATCACCGGACAATCCATCATGCCGGGCCTGGTCCAAACTAAGGGCATAGAAGGTATCTGCGAGGCCTTGCCACGTCAAGTGACAGACGGATAGAATAGCATTGTTTTATCATGGACACAAGCAATTATAGTTGTTCACATGATTCAGATTTGTTCGTCCGATAAACGATTAAGCGGAGTCTCCAATGCCCATCTATGAATACAAGTGTCAGAAGTGTGGTCACATCACCGAACAATTGCGCTCAATGTCCACTGCCGATGATGCGACTGCGTGCGAAGAATGCCAGTCCAAAGAGACCCAGCGCGTCCAAAGCGTCTTTGCTGCAAACTCCGGCGGTGGGGGCGCTGTTCCCGACTGTTGCCCGGCCGGTCCCATGACCGGCGGCGGATGCTGCGGCGGGATGTGCCAGGGACATTGATTGAGATTTCGTTTTAATGCTTGCCAGGGGTGCTGTGCGACTCGCTTCGTTTTGTTGTGGTAAGTTGAGTTGCTCTCAGGCGAGCCGCATCGTATCGACGCGGGATTGAGCGCAGCTCAACATAATCTTGTGATTCAACGTGGATTGAACTTCACTTTCCACAATTCGATATCACCCCCAAACCATGATATCCTACGTCAATGAACGCAGCCGTTTTTCTGGATCGAGATAACACCATCATTCACAACGATGGTGACCTGGGGGACCCCAAGCAAGTCAAGCTCATTCAGGGGGCGGCTTCGGCCATCGCGTCACTGCGCGGCCTTGGGTATCTGATCGTCATCGTCACCAACCAGGGCGGCGTCGCACGTGGCAAGTACGGCGTGGAAGACGTCGACAAGGTACACGAAAAAATCACCCAACTCGTGTACGAAAATGCCGGGGCCAAGATCGACCGGTTTTATTTCTGCCCGTATCACCCCAAGGGACTCGTCGAAAAATACACCCGCGAACACCCCTGGCGTAAACCGCAACCGGGCATGCTGCTTCAGGCTGCCAAGGACTTGCAGATCGACATGGATCAAAGCTGGATGATCGGCGATGCGCTGCGGGATATCGAAGCTGGCGCCGCGGCCGGTGTTCGCACTATTTTGCTCAAACCTGACGCCCAGACTTTGCCCCCGCTCAAAGCATCGGAACATGGTGCAGGTGATGAAGAAGTTCGCCCGGATTTTGTCGCCTCGACGATTATCGAAGCCACGCGCGTCATCGCGCAGCAACGACGCCCTGACAAGGTTGGCAGTGAATGGGAACCTGCAGGAGAAAAGATCAACAAGAATCTCAAACCTGCCAACGCAGGTAAGGACGCAGCGGACGCCCCCAAGCGTTTGGCATCCAAACCGTTCAGACCGTGGAACGCGCCCAGCAGTGAGCAGGTCAGTGTTGAACCCGAAAGTACACCTGCTGACGCCAAAGACAAGCCCGTCACTCTCGTCAAAGAGAAGACTACCGCCGAGTCTGCGACCAAGCCAGTCAATGAACCGCAGGTTACGCCAACTCCCAAACCCGTCACCGAGCCCAAACCTGCGCAACCACAAGTCAAAGAGCCTGCCTCGCATTCCAAACCTGAAGCACAACCTCAAACCAAGTCCGTCGAACCACCGCCTGCCCCCAAGCCCACGCAACCTGCGGATGAGTCCGATCTGGATGAACCGACGGTGTTGCTGGCCGATCGCACGCCGACCCCGGAACAGGGCGATGCGGAAAACGGTGATGATCAGACGTTGCGATTTGATGGCGGCGCCACACGTTTGTTGCGATTGATTCATCAGGAACTCAAGAACCAGCATGCCCACAAGGGCGAGTTTTCCTGGCTTCGGATGTTCGCTGCCATGTTGCAGTTGATCGCCATCGTCTGTCTCTTTGCGGCACTCTGGTTAGGAACCGGCAGCAGTGCAGAAGATGGATCAGAAGTATTTTTTGCCATGATGGGAACCGCACTGTTCACGCAGATGGCCACCATCGCCATGTTGATGTTTGATAGGAGGTAGGGGAAGGGATTTGTGATTAGTGACTAGGGATCAGGGAAAAGGCATGCTAAACCACGAGTGCTTTTTCCCCAGCCCTAATCCCTAATCCCCAATCCCTATTCCCTCTGAAGATGTCCGACTTAAAGCAATATCGCCAATCCGAGAAGTTGTTGGTTGTCATGCCCACGTGGGTAGGCGACTGTGTGATGGCCGTACCGACATTACGTGCGTTTCGTCAGTTGTATCCCAATGCACATATTGCAGCACTGATCAAGGAAGGTGCCTTGCCGATCATTGAGGATTGCCCGTATATCAATCGGATCATTCCCATCCGCAAGCGTCCAGCAAGCAGTGACGAACCGCGTGGTGGTGGGCCGATGAAGGTCGCCCGGTATCTGGCCAAGGAAAATTTCGACACCGCGATATTGCTTCCCAACAGTTTCCGCACCGCCTTGATGGCGCGGATGGCCTTGATCCCGCGTCGCGTTGGCTATGACCGTGACGGGCGTGGCTTTCTGCTCACCGATCGCCTGATGGTCCGCCGAGAGAATGGCAAGTTTATCCCGGTCTCCACGCTGGATTATTACCTGGGGATCGCCCGTTATCTCGGGGCGCAGCAGCCGTCGCATCAAATGGAACTCTTTACCAACGAGCAAAACGATGCCAAGGCATTGGACATGCTCAAGCAAGGCGGTTGGACCCCGGACTGTGGCAAGCCACTGGTGATGCTCAACCCCGGTGCACGATATGGTGAAGCGAAAATGTGGTACCCCGACCGCTTTGCCCAAGTTGCCAGGATGTGTGTTGACAAATTGGATGCCACCATCGCGATCACCGGCGCGCCACGTGAACGTAACATTCTCGATGAAGTGATTGCATCGACGGATGTGCCGATGATTGATCTTCCCAAGATGGGGATGGATCTGGGGACGCTTAAGAGTGTGGTCAAGCACGCGACGTTGATGGTCAGTAATGACACCGGCCCGCGTCACATTGCTGCTGCATTTGGCGTGCCCGTGGTCACTGTGTTTGGGCCAACCGATCCGCGCTGGACCGAGATAGATTTTGAACATGAACGGATTGTCCGCGTGGATGTCTTTTGCGGACCCTGTCAAAAACGCACCTGTCCATTGGATCACCGCTGCATGACGCAGGTCACACCGGAGATGGTTTTTGAACAGGTTCAGGAATTGCTTTCATCTGAATCCAAGCAAGAGACTTCCGCATGAAGCTTGCCCTGGTGATTGAAAAATACGATCCGTCCGGCGGCGGTGCAGAGCGATCCACGCGCCAGATTGCCAGCGAGTTGGTTGGCCGTGGCAATGATGTGACGGTGTTCTGCGCCCAATGCCCACGTGACCTGCAATCCGATGGCAAGATCACGATCACGCGCATGCCCAAGTCCGGGAAACTCACCGCTGCCCGACTTTCGCGATTTTCACAATGGGCCAGGACGCAGATTCTCCAGGGCGATTTTGATGCCAGTATCTCCATGACCACCACGGTTCCTGCCACCATCGTTCAGCCGCGCAGTGGGACCGCTGTTGAGACCATGCAGCGTAACCTTGCGATATACAGTCCCGGTAAACGCATGGTCAAGCAATTGGTGAATCAACTTTCGCCGAAAAAACGTGCGTTAATCAAACTCGAAAAGCAGACGTTGGCTGATCCGATGGTTCAGGCGATTGCTGCCAACAGCAACTATGTCGCCCGTCAGTTGGCGGATCACTATCAGTATCCGTCGGAGAAGGTGACGGTGATCCCCAACGCTGCCACCTTGCCGGACATGTCCGACGAGCAGCGGGCAACTTGGCGGAAGCAGGTGCGCGATGGGTATCAGATTGATGATGATACGGTGGTGTTTGTCTTTGCTGCGATGAATCCGTTGCTTAAGGGATTGGGACCGCTACTCATTGCTTTTGAGCGTATGGTTGCAGCAGGCATGCCCGTGGTGTTGATGCTCGCAGGCAAGTTCCAGAAGCAGTACGCAGACCAGGCAGATGCTTACGGTATTCGCGAGCAGGTTCGTTTTGTCGGGCCGACCAACGAGATGCCCAAGCTCTATGCTGCCAGTGACGTGCTGGTACATCCGACGTTTTATGATCCGTCGAGCAAGGTGGTCATCGAAGCATTGATGATGGGCATTCCCTCAATCAGCACCAGCTACAACGGTGCAAGCGACATGATCGTCCCGGAAGAATCACCGCCGCGTGGCATGGTCATCACTAATCCCGCAGACCATGATGCATTAGCCGATGCGATGATCACGATGGTCGATCCAGCTAGCCGTCAAACGTTCAGTGATGCGACGGTGGGTTTGGCTGAGTCCCTGTCCATGAAGGTGCATGTGGATCGGTTGGTAGAATTGCTGGATCAAGTCGTTGCAAAGAATTGAGCCTGCAAACAAGGCATTTTTACCTCAGAGACGCAGAGGACGCAGAGGTAAGAGAGAAAATGCATTGGTTTGATTTTGCGTCAATCACCGCCAAATAGATATTCGATTTGTCATTCCCGCGCAGGCGGGAATCCAGTGGCATTCTGCTGACGCTTGCAAGTTCCACTGGACTCCCGCCTGCGCGGGAGTGACGATATGCTGTGATGCAATGTGACTTCAATAAACCTGCACCGCATTGACATGCAGTGCTCATGTCAGTGTACACTTGAATAGAGAAAAAACTTCTCTGTGTAACTTTGTGTCCTCTGCGTCACTGCAGTAAAAAATGCCTTAAAAACAGGACTCAACCCTTCGCCGTTGGATCTTCCTTGACGCTCAGAGCTTTGCCGGTGATCAGGACGCGGATGTCGATGACCATGCTGAAAAGCAGGGGGACGACGATGAGCGTGAAGAGTGTGGAAATTAACAGTCCGCCGACCACCACGCTGCCAAGTCCCTTGTAGAGTTCACTACCTGAACCGGGCATGAGGACCAACGGCAACATGCCACAGACACTGGTGAGTGTGGTCATCATGATCGGTCGAATACGTGTGCGGACGGATTGACTGATTGCCTTGGCTGGGGCCATGGGTTCGTGTTGCCCCTCAGCTGCATCGGCATCACCACGCATGAAGTTCAGCGATTGGTGGACAAGCAAAATCGCGTTATTGACCACCACACCAATAAGGATGACAAAGCCGAGCATCGCAAGCATGTCCAACTGCTGGAACGGGTCAAATGTGTGAACCAAACGGATACCTGCTAAACCACCGACTGCAGCCATGGGCACGCTGAACATAATCACAAACGGATACAGGAAGCTTTCAAAGAGGGCTGCCATGAGCAGGTAGGTGATCAACAGGGCGATGGCCATGCGCGAAAAACCGACACTCAGCAGTGACTCTTTGGTAAACCCGGTCCACTTGCCGAGCATGGTTTCACGGACCTCAACAAGTTTGTCGGCGGTGCCTGCCAGGTTGACTTCCAGGTCCTGTGGCACAGCGCCAGTATCCTTGGATTTCTTGACGATTTTTTCAATCTCAGAATATGCGGTTTCCAAGGGGATTTCAGCGGGAGGCGTGATTTCAAAACTCACCGACCGCAGTTCCTCAATACGTTGAATTTCCTGCGGGGCGTCGGCGGGGATGATGTGGGTCACCGCTGAAAGTGGGATGACCTTGTTGCGACCTTGCTCATCACGAATGGCCAAGGGAATGTTGGGCACCGTCTCCGGTGTCAATGGGATCGACGGATCACGCACGACCAGCAGGTCAACGGATTCATCCTTCAAACGGAAGTCGCCGACGAAGGCACCATCAACCATGGTCTGCACACCGGTCGCGAGGTTAGACATGTTGATGCCCAGTTCGCTGGCTTTGACATAGTCGGGTTTGATGCGGACTTCCGGGCCCATGAGGTTGAAGTTCATGGGAGTCGGGCGGACATTCATGAAACCGAATGTACCCGCCAACTGCATATATAGTGTCTGGGAATGCTGGCGGAGTTCGGTCAGGTCGTTGGATGAAATTTCAACACTGATGGCATTGGTGCCACCAATCCCGCGACCGAAAATGGAGGCTTGTTGGGCAAAGCCGAATGAGCCGGGGATGCCGCCCATGCCCTGTGTGAGAACCATGCCCAGCGGTCGGACGAGTTGATCGTCTTTACTGGAGCAGCCCATGAAAATACTTCCCCCCCAAGAGACATAGAAATAGCGATCGATGGCTGGGACCTGCGGGTAGGGTGCTTCGGTAAACGGATTGAACACGGGGCCAACCTGGGTGGCTTCTTCGGTGTTCTGAGCTTCCCAGTAGGGACGGATACCTGCTTCGATGCGTTCACCGATGAACTGGTTTTGTTCGACGTTGTACGCAGGGGGCGTGAGCATGACGCCGAAGACCAGGTTTTTGTTACCACTTGGCAGGTACGAGGCCGGGGGCATGAGAATGCTTGACGCGATCAATGCACCGAGTGTGAAAAATGCAACGATTCCGCCACGGATAAGCCATGTCATAAAGTTGGGCTTCATGATCATGTGCATTGTGTCGGAGAACTTGTTGACGAAAAAGCTGGCCACCGGGACCATGCCGAACATGTTCTGGAAGACATGCTTGATGTGCGAGCCCTGGTGACGCTTGGTTTTGTCGCGCATCCAGCGCGCCGATGCCGTGGGGATGACGGTCACCGACACGATCAGTGACAGTGATACCGCAGCACAGATTGCCAACGCAATGTCCTTGAACAGTTGGCCGGCTTCTTCCTGAATCGAGAGGACCGGGATGAACACAGCAAGCGTTGTCAATGTCGAAGCGACAATCGCGCCCCAAACTTCCTTGGTGGCGGTGTAAGCAGCTTTGTATGGCGGTTGGCCAAGCTCGATATGTCGGTCAATATTCTCAAGCACCACGATGGCGTTGTCGACCACCATCCCCACGGCAAAGGCCAAGCCTGCCAATGAGATGACGTTGAGGTTACGCCCAAAGCCGGTCATCACCACGAACGTTCCCACCACGGAGATGGGGATGGCCAGCATGATGATGATGGTGGGGCGGATGGTCCGCAGGAAGGTGACAAGAATCCAACCTGCAAGAATACCGCCGAAGATGAGGTTTTTCTGGACCAGGTCGATGGCCGAGTTGATGTAGATGGTTTCGTCATAAACCATCTCGATCCGCAGACCATACTTGTCGTTCTCATACGTTTTGAGAATGGTTTCGTTGACTTCATCGACGCGCTTGCGCAACTCATCCATAACGGAGATCACGTTGGCACCGGTTTCACGAATGCCGTTGATCGCCATGGCCGAACGCCCGTTACTGCGCACAAAACTTCGGCGTTTTTCCAAAGTCACAATCGCATGACCAATATCCTTGACGCGTACCGGACCACCTGCAGTTTGAGCGATGACGGTATCGTGCAGTTCATCAAGGCTGTCATATTGCCCCACGGTACGGATGCGCACATCCAGGCGACCGTCAGGTAAATCACCTGCCGAGGCGTTGACATTCTCAGCACGCAGGGCATCACGGAGTTGCGTGAACGTCACGCCACGCATGGCTAATTTCTTGGGATCAATCTGCAGATGC
This sequence comes from Phycisphaeraceae bacterium, assembly GCA_002704825.1. GTDB lineage: Bacteria > Planctomycetota > Phycisphaerae > Phycisphaerales > Phycisphaeraceae > UBA7800. Next base: position 18,757 of record PAIY01000144.1, on the reverse strand, counting down.
ACTTCGCGATCACGACCGCCAAAGACGTTGATTTGAGACAGGCCTTCGACACGTTCGAGATACGGCTTAACGCGGTCGTCCGCGACGTGATAAAAGGACTGTACATCAAAGTCCGGGTCCTTGGCATCGAGGATCATCCATGTGATCGCGCGGGACGGTTCGTTTTCACCGGTGTTGATCACCGGCTCGTCGGTGCCTTCAGGATAGCTGGGGACTTCGCGGAGTTTGTCGGAGACTTCCTTGAAGGCCTGGTCTTTGTCGGTGCCGACGTAGAATTCCAACGTGATCGTGCCACGCCCCAGTGAACAGGTGGAAGTCATCTTCCGTAGGTTGGCTACGGACTTGAGTTTGTCTTCCTGCTCTTCAATGATTTCCCGTTCGACTTCTTCGGGACTGCGGCCGGTCCATTCGGTTTCCACGGTGATGATGGGCTGATCGACATTGGGGACCAGTTGCACGGGAATTTTAATCAGCGAGATCACGCCAAAGAGGATCAGCAGAATCACCGCGACACTGACCTTGACCGGGTTGGTAATGGCGAAACGAATATAGTCCATGAGATTGCCTGTCTGAGGTTGCTGTTTTTAGAGCAAGTTTGCTTACTGTATCACTTCCAACGGCTGCGTCGGGAAGAGGCGTTCGGCACCTTCGATGACGACCTGCATGCCCGGTTGCAAAGGCATGCTCGGTTCAATCACGTAGCGATCTTCAATTCCAAAAAGAATCTTCACGTCCACGCGGATGGCTTTGCCTTCCATGTTCACCCAGATGGCAGAGCCGAGGCTGGAAGTCAGAATCGCATTGCGTGGAACCGTCAGAAAATCGCGTGCCTTGGTGGTGGGAATGTGAGCGGTCACACTCATGCCAACTTTCAAGGCACCGTCGGGATTCTCCAGCAGGATGTGGACCGGGAACGTCCGCGCTGACGAGGAACCGTCGGGGATGATGGCATTGATGCGGCCTTGTGTTTCCATGTTCAGCGGGTCGACCTTCAATGAAATCCCACTGCCGGTGACGAGATTGTTGATCAGGGATTCGGGGACATCGACCTGGGCTTTGATCTGGCCGGTGGAGATGATTTCCACGATGGCATCACCCTGGTTGACCCATTGTCCCAACTCGGTGTGTTTGCGGACGACCACGCCATTGAAGGGGGCTTTGACTTCATGTCGGTCAAGTTCTTCTTTGGCCAGTTCCAGGCTGACTTTTTTCTGAGCGAGGTTGGCCAAAGCGCTGGCAAGTTCGGCGCGGGCGATGTCCACCGCCGTCTTGGCGTCATCGACTTCCTTGGGGCGGGCAGAGTTCTTGGTGGCAAGATCGTTGTAAAACGATAAGTCGCGTTCTTCCTGCTGAAGCTGTGACTTGGCTTGCTCGAGCATGGCTTTGGCCTGATCCAATTCGGCTTCGGCGGTGTCAACGTTGAGCTTGGCCAAGACGGGATCGATCCTTGCCAGAACGGTTTTGCCTGACACCACCGTGTCACCTTCCTCGACATCCAGCTCGATGATCCGGCCGTTTTGCTCCGCAGCGATGATCGAACGCTTGCGCTCGATGAGTCTGCCAACCACGTCCCAGCGGACCTGCGTGTTCTTTTGTTCAATGGTCCCCACGCGGACACGAGCAGACGGTACACCGCCAGCTTCCTGCCCATGGGCCAAACCTGCCGTCAACAACAGGCTCAATGTCAGTAAAATTGTGAGGCGTGTATGCTTCATTGTCACGAATTCCTTCACACTGTCGCGATCATGCTAAGTTGCGTTCCTATCAAGTCCCCGATGAGCAGGCTTCACCTGAACCAGTGACCGGCAAGTGTAATAGACTAACGGATTGTGCAGCTTTTGCGATAGATTATCTGAAATTTTTTTCAAACTTTGGTTATATGTTTGTTAGGTGTGTGCTGTTTAGACATCTAATAAGGCTCATTATTCGGTGAGATCGACCAATCGGTTCCTGCCAATAGACAATGCGGACTGCCCTAAGCGGATGCCTAGCAAATCGGTGGATCATTGAATGGTTCGTCGGTCGTGTTGTGTGGTGGTGGGTTACTTGGCCTTGGCGCGGCGTCGGAGTTCTGCTTCGACAAAGCCGTGGATTTCGCCGTCCATCACGCGTTGGGGGTTGCCCATTTCGTAGTTGGTTCGGTGGTCTTTCACACGGTTGTCATAGAAGACATAGCTTCGGATTTGCGTGCCCCAACCCATATCCAGTTTGCCACCGGACTCAGCGAGTTGTTCAGCGTCGCGCTTTTCCTGTTCCATGAGTTCAAGCTTACCTTGCAGAATCGACAACGCCTGTCGACGGTTTTGTTCCTGAGATCGTTCATTGGAACAGACGACGGTGACGCCGGTGGGTTTGTGTACCATGCGAACCGCCGAGGCGACCTTGTTGACGTTCTGACCACCGGGGCCGGAGCTACGTGCAAAGCAGGTGATTTCCAGGTCTTTTTCGTCGATCTCAAAGTCACCGGTATCGTCGAATTCAGGAATGACATCGACGGCTGCAAAGCTCGTCTGGCGTTTGCCCTGAGCATTGAACGGGGAGACGCGGGCAAGACGATGCGTGCCACGCTCGGCCGAGAGGTATCCGTAAGCGAAGGGGCCTTTGATGTAGAGGGTCACATCTTTCAGACCCGCTTCATCGCCATAGGTCCGGTCCATCTCGGTGATGTCCCAGCCCATTTTTTCGCAGTAGTACAGATACATGCGCATGAGCATCTCGGTCCAGTCCTGGGCCTCGGTGCCACCTTCGCGTGAGTAGATGGTCAGATAGCAGTTGCGACCATCGTACTTGTTGGACAGCATGGCCATGAGATCAAGCTTGTCGATGGTTTTTTCCAAGGCGGTTGCCTGGTCATCGACTTCCGCAAGCGTCTCTTCATCACCAGCTTCCTCCGCCATTTCGAGCATCAGCTGAGCTTCTTCAACTTCGGTCATGGCATCGTCAACGGGGTCAATCATGACCTTGATCCCTTTGAGTTCAGCTAGCACCTTATTGGCCGCTGCCTGGTCATCCCAGAAGTCGGGCGCATTGAGCTTTTTTTCGAGTTCTTCGCGTTTGGCCTGTCTCTTATCGTAGTTAAAGAGAGTCACGGATGGTTAAGATCCGTGCCTTGAGGTCGTCCAGAATGTATGAGATGTTTTCGCGCATAGCACAGTAATGTACGTGGTATGTATTCATTTTGCAATGTGGCATAACCGCTTGCGGTTTAGCAGTCTTTCTTTTAACCGCGGTGACGGACAAACCATTTAGTCACATCACTTGTAATGCGAGTGATCCAACTGCAGATATTTCAGAGCGTGCATCACAAGTGATGCGGCTAAATCCTGGGTAAATACGATCATTTCAATTTTGCCAACTGGTCAATGACGGTGTGTACTGCCTGGGTGCCTTTGTCTCCTAACCCGTTTGCCGAGGCGCTGCGGAACAGGTGTTCGACGTGCGCCAATGTCGTCAAAGGTAGCTTCTGTTCACGCGCAGCCTGCTGGACGATATTCAGGTCCTTGAGCAGGTAATCGATCATGAATCCCGGGGCATGGTCAGCGTCCAGAATCTTGGGCCCGAGATTGGATATCTGCCAACTCCCACCCGCGCCGGCACCCACGACATCAAGCATCTTCCGGGGGTCAAGCCCATTGGCTTTGGCCATCGCAATCGCTTCACAGACACCGATGAGATTGATCGACACCGCGATCTGGTTACATGCCTTACACGTCTGCCCAGCGCCACTGTCTCCGACATGCGTGATGTTCTTGCCCATGACTTCAAACAGGGGCAGGACTTGGTCAAACGTCTCGCGTGGGCCACCCACCATGATGCTCAGTGTTCCTGCCTGTGCCCCCACATCTCCGCCGGAGACCGGGGCATCCAAGTGCGTCACGCCGATCTTGGCTAACCGTTGGGCAAGGTCTTTGGTGACGATGGGGCTGATGGTCGAATGGTCCACCGTGATCAGGCCTGCCTTGGCAGTGGATGCAACCCCATGCTCACCAAAGAGTACATCTTCAACGTCCGGCGTATCGGTCACATTGATGAAGATCACCGACGCATCGGTTTGCGCCAAAGCGGCGGGCGTGTCGCACATCGTTGCACCGGCATCGACAAGCGGTTGGCACTTGGATGGCGTCCGATTGAACACCGAGACCTGGTAGCCGGCGTTGAGCAGATTCTGAGCCATGGCCCGACCCATGATGCCCATGCCGAGGTATCCGACGTGTTGATGAGACATAAGATGACCTCCAATATGATGGCGATATCGTCTAGTTGCTTGTTACCCATGGTAATACAACCAAAACAACTTCGCAGAACACCGCCTTTGCAGTTGATATTCCCGACCGAAAAGGTAAGTTGTTAGGACTGGCAATTGTTTATCCAGTTGACTCTTCGAAACGATTAACGCGAAAGGTACGACCGTGACCTATACCAAAACGTTGGCATGGACTTTGACCGCAGGCATGATGCTCGGCAGCTTCGGGTGTGTTTCCCAGAAACAGGCAGACGATCTGCAGACACTCTACCGTCGCAGCCAGGAACAGGTCATCGACCTCAAGGCCCAACTTGAGGAATGCAACAAACGCGTTGTGGCAATGTCCTCCACCCCGACCCCTCAGCCACAGACGCAGATCGTTCAGGACCCCAATCTCATCGCGCAACTCGAATCCCTGCGTGCCGAACGCTCGCGTTTGAATCAGGCTTTGGCCGAAGCGCAGCAGGCACTCATTGCCGCCAGCCAGATCAGCCCGATCCTGCCCGCCCAGATGGACAATGACCTGCAGCAGCTTGCTCAATCCAACGGCGCAATGATGCAGTACGACTCCAAACTCGGCATGATCAAGTTTGCCAGCGACATGACTTTCGCGCCAGGCTCGACCACCATCTCCGCCCAGGCCCAGGCCAATCTTGCCAAGCTTGCACAGGTGATGGAAAAGGGCAGTGCTCAGAAGTATGAGCTTCGTATCGTGGGTCACACGGACAACGTCCGCATTGCCAAGCCTTCCACCAAGGCCGCTCACCCGACCAACTGGCATCTGTCCGTGCATCGCGCGATTGCAGTCAAGGACATCCTCACCAAGGCCGGTCTTGACCCGGTGCGTCTGCAGGTGGCTGGTAACGGCGAGTATCGCCCGGTTCAGCCCAACAGTGCTCGTCGTGGCAACTCAGCAAACCGTCGCGTGGAAATCTACATCGTCCCGCTGAATTACACCAAGGTTGAAAATACGGTCTCCTCGGACACCCCCGAAGCAGCACCGGCTTCCACCGTCCCGACCACACCCGTCCCCAGCCCGACGAGCCCCGAAGCATTCAAATAAGTCTGCACCCGGCAGCACAATCCAAGTTGTAACCACCCAACACCGGGCGAAAGTCCGGTGTTGTTTTTGAGAGATTTCGGATTTCGGATTTTGGATTTCGGATTTAATCAAACATGATCCATCATTGGGCAGCATTAAGGTGATGATGCGTTTTCCGTAATCTGAATTTCAATCAATTGACCATCGACAAAGCTTGCGAAAATCCGAAATCCAAAATTCGAAATCCAAAATCATTCTGGAGTTTCATAAGCCATGCGGATTGCCCTGGCACAAATTAACCCAACGGTCGGGGATATCTCCGGCAATATGAATCTGATCCTTGATGCCATCGACAAGGCAAAACAGGATGCTGCTGACATGGTGGTCTTCCCCGAGTTGGCACTCATCGGATACCCGCCACGCGACCTGCTGATGAAACCGGCAGCGATCCGCATGTGTCAGCAGGCACTGGATCGCATTGCTGAGAAATGCACGGACATTGCTGCCATCGTCGGATTCCCTTGCCCGTCGCAGACCGATCGTGGACTGGCATTATTCAACGCTGCAGCCCTGTGTTTTGAGGGCAAGATTCAACACCGGTACGTCAAGCATCTGCTGCCGACGTATGACGTCTTTGATGAACGCCGCTATTTCGAGCCCGGCTATCGTGCCAACGAAGATGTCAACGATGTGGCAAGCTACAAGGGCGTTCGCATTGGTGTAACCATCTGCGAAGATCTCTGGACGGACCCCGCAGTCATTGATCGCCAACTCTACCACAACGATCCGGTCAAGGACCTGGTCAACAAAGGCGCGGAGTTAATCATCAACTGCTCGGCATCTCCGTTTGTGATGCAGAAACATGACAAGCGCATCAAGCTGTTGCAGAACACCGCCCGTCGATTCAATGTCCCCGTCTTTTACTGCAATCAAGTTGGCGGAAATGACGAACTGGTCTTTGATGGCAATAGCTGCGCGGTCGACAACCTGGGTAATGTCATTGGTCACTGCTCCGCATTCGAGTCCGATCTGGCAGTCGTCGATACCGAAGTCTCAACGCCATTACAGGTGGTTCCCATGGGCACGCTGGAGTCTGCGTATTATGCGCTGGTTCTGGGCCTGCGGGACTACTGCAACAAGTGTGGCTTCAAGTCCATCGTGCTCGGTCTCTCAGGCGGGATTGACTCAGCATTAACCTGCGCGATTGCCGTCTCAGCATTGGGCAAGGAAAATGTCCGTGGCGTGACCATGCCATCCCGATACTCATCCGATGGCTCGGTCAGTGATGCAGAAGATTTGGCAAAACGACTTGGGATCAAGTTCCACCAAGTCCCCATTGCTCAGCCGCATCAAGCTTTGGAGACGTTACTCACGCCACACTTTGAAGGCAAAGAACCTGACGTCACCGAGGAAAATATCCAGGCGCGTATCCGTGGCGTGATCCTCATGGCATTCTCCAACAAGTTCAATTCTTTGCTTGTCACCACCGGCAACAAATCCGAACTGGCGGTCGGTTACTGCACACTCTACGGAGACATGTGCGGTGGTATGGCAGTCCTCTCCGATGTCCCCAAGACCACGGTATGGGCGCTGTCCAAATGGATCAACAACTCAGAGAACAGCCCACTACGCAAGGCCTACAACATGGCGGTGATTCCCGAGAGTTCCATCACCAAACCACCCAGTGCAGAGCTTCGCCCGGATCAGAAGGACGAAGACTCGTTACCACCGTATGAGATTCTCGATCAGATTGTCGAGCGTTATGTCGAACGTGATCAATCCGCGGATCAGATCATCGAGCAGACCGGTTTTGAGCGTGACATGGTTTTGCGATTTGTTCAGCTGATTGACCGAAATGAATACAAACGCAAGCAGGCTGCACCGGGGCTGAAAATCACCGGTCGCGCATTTGGTGTCGGCCGCCGCATGCCCATGGCCCAGCGGTATGACAATCGCAAGACGTTGGAGTCGTAATTTAATTGGATGAGATGATCAGGGTGATGAAGACAGAAATAGAAGGGGACCCGATGAGTCAGATTTTTGGGGAAATCGTTAAGGTTGACATCAAAAAAGCGTGGAACCATGAACAATACGACTTTACTCCATGGTTGGCTGATGATGAAAACATTACCAAGCTAGCTGAAGCTTTAGGGTTTGAGCTTGAAGTTGAAGACATTGAAGTTGCAGTGGGACCTTATTCAGCAGATATTCTTGCACAATCATCAAGCAGCAATAAGTGTGTCGTTATCGAAAATCAATTTGGTAAGACCAATCATGATCACTTGGGCAAGCTTTTGACTTACGGAGCATTTCTGGATGCAGGTGTGGTAATCTGGATTGCTGAGACTTTTACAGAGGAGCATCAAAAAGCTTTGGATTGGCTTAATGATCATACTACCAAAGATCTTGAGTTTTATGGTGTAGCGATCGAATTGTGGAAGATTGATCAATCGCGCCCCGCGGTTCGTTTTAATGTGATCAGTCGTCCTAACGAAATCGTCAAGAAAGCAAGCGCCGCTAAAGAAGCAGCTGATTTGACTGAGGTCAAACAGTTACAGTTGAGCTTCTGGAAGCAATTCAAGGAACGTTTGCTTGAGCGTAAAGTGGTGGCTTCTGCACAAACACCGAGGCCTCAATATTGGTTTGATGTGGCATTAGGCAAGACAGGCGTGAACCTGTCATTAATTGTTGATACACATGGTAGCCGGATTGGAATACGTGTTTACATAAGTAACAAAGTTGCGGATCAATTGCTTGAAGCTTTGGACAAGGATAAACAGGCAATTGAACAAGAAATTGGCCAATCATTACAGTGGAATCCATCTCCGGAAAACCGTGATAAGATTATCGGTTTGTTCCGTAATGTTGACCTTGAAGATACGCAGCAATGGGCACAGTACATTGACTGGATGGTGGAATATACCGACCTGTTTCTTAAAGCGTTTGGTCCACGTGTGCGTTATCTCAACCTAAAGTCTTAATTCGTTACGGATTGAATTCTTATTTGTCTCATGAAACCTTTCGACCATCAATCCGGACAACACATGCAGGTCGATGATGCCTTGCTTTACGCCGAACGATCAGATCCGCGTGACGGGTATCCGGTGTTGTATCTGCCTGGTGGGTTTGGACACATTGCTGAGTTCAATGGGGTGACGCCAGCGTTGACGGATTCGATGCAACTTATTGGTATTGACACACGCGGCCATGGCAGGTCGACGATGGGGACGCGTGGACTTTCCTACGCACAGTTGGAATCGGATGTCCTTGCAGTTGTTGAGCATTTGAAACTCAAGAAGCTGAGCATCATCGGTTACAGTGATGGCGGGATTGTCGCGTTGCGTCTTGCTGCCAACAGGCAATTGGAGATTGAAAAGGTGGTAGTCATCGGAGCCCATTGGCAGCTTGGTGCTGATGACCCGGTGCGTGAGGATTTCAAGCAGATTACGCCTGCTGGTTGGCGGGAAGAATTCCCCGAGACGTATGAGCAATACATGGCTTTGAATCCCGAGCCGGACTTTGATCGGTTTGCGATGCAGGTTGTCAATATGTGGTTGGCGGATGTTTCGGCAAATGGTTATCCGGGTGAGTTGGTGCGACAGATTACTTGTGACTTACTCATTGCATATGGTGAAGATGATCCGTATCTGACGTATGAATCCATGCAGGCGTTGGCAGAGCGTGTACCGAATTCGCGATTGTTGCGTGTGTCTGATGCAGGACATGCGGTGCATGATGATCAACATGAGATATTCGTTGAGCATCTGCTTGCGTTTTTTGATGACATGATTTGATATCGTCGTTGTAAGACAGCATTGAAAACTGCTGCGCATTTTCAGCGACACGCAGTGTCGCAGCTATTTTTCAATACGTGTACTTTCATTCAATATACACACACAATAGCTGCATCACTGTGTGATGCTGATGCCTTGCTGTCTGTTACAAAGAGCAGGACTCAGACAATCGACATTACCATGTGACGGTTTGACTGCGACGGGTATAGGTGGTGCGGTTGTAGTCATCGCTGTTTGAACTGTTGCGATCGCGGGTGACGGTGACGCGTTGTTCGGATTGTTGGGTGACATAGCCGGTGATGACGGCGGGGGTGACATCCCGACGAGCGTAGTACCACTGACTGCTTGCAGGGACATCCGCCGTGCCGTTGGATTGAGCCAGGGCGCGATGTTGGGTCGTGTTGAACACGGTCGAGCGCATCGCGCGGGGCGGTGGTGACGAATAGCAATGGGCAGTCTGGGATTGGCAACCGGCCAGAGCCAACGCCAGGATCAGCAATAGACAAGCAATGACAGCACTTTTCATCTTTTCTCCCTCCAAGGCATTGTTTTTGTCACAGGCGTCGACTGTGACCTGACTGCAGCATTGTTGCTCAGTCGCCAACGGACTTTCTCGTGGGTGCGTCGTTGCGTCTTTTGCCTGATGGCGATGCATCATGGCGCGACGAACCCTCCGTTGGATGCATACAGGTTAATCGCAAGGGTGACCCAAACGCAGCGCCTTTATGGCAATGTCCTGTAAATCGCTGTCAAGAATTGTGGTTTATGACGGGTAAACGGGTTTTGATGTGAGGTTTGGATGCGACATTGGACATTAGAAACGTTCTAAGATACAATCCGGCCCGTCCAGCACATGGATGCACGGTTCAGACAGCATGAATGTGTCGTGCTGTCGCACTACGTTTTGTTTACCGGAATGATTAGGAGTCATTTGTTATGGCAGTTCAAGTTGGAACACAAGCCCCGAACTTCAAAGCTCAGGCCTATCTTGCAGAAATCGACCAGTTCAAGGAAATCTCACTGGAAGACTACAAAGGCAAGTGGGTTTGTTTGTATTTCTACCCGATGGACTTCACCTTCGTTTGCCCGACCGAAATCGCAGCATTCGATCAGGAACTCGACAAGTTCAAGGAACGCGGCTGCGAAGTCGTGACCTGCTCCTGTGACAGTCACTATGTGCATAAGGGTTGGTGTGACAGCAATCCGATGCTCAAGGGTTTGAAGCAGCCGATGCTTGCTGACATCACCAAACGCATCAGCATGGACTACGGCGTGTTGCTTGCTGACCAGGGCGTCTCCCTGCGTGGTACGTTTATCATTGACCCCGAAGGCAAAATCCGTTGGGTCAACGTCAACGACCTGCCCGTCGGCCGCAACGTCGAAGAAGTGATTCGCGTGCTTGACGCACTGCAGTCGGGCGGTCTGACAGCCTGTAACTGGAAGCCTGGCCAGGAAAACCTCAAGCCGTAAGACGATTTGAGCATAACACCACATTTTCCAAACCTGCTGCGAGCGATTTCGCAGCAGGTTTTTTGATGCGCTGAATGTCTGATGTTATGGCAGTTGTTTTGTCACGCATCGATTGCAATCCGCGCATAAAAAACCCCCGCCCAAAAACACATTGGCAGGGGTTGGTACTAATGGAAAGCTAAGACGGCAAATGCGTCAAGGGGTTGATAGTTTTTTACTTCCGCTTGCGATCCTCGTGACGGTTAAGCAGATTCACGAGGTAGCCCAGGGGGTCGTTTTCGACACCGATGGTGATTTTGCGGCTGTTGCTATTGCTGTTGAACTGGGCAAGCAGTTCGTTTTCACGCATCATCTGTGACAATGCCTGAGTATTGAGCTTGATCTGCGCCCAGAGGCTGAAATCTTCGTACAACCATTCCATGGCCCAGTCGTCTGCATGACGCTTGGTTGGTTCATTCTGGGCGGGGCGGGCATGACGGATCAGCTGGTCAAACTTGATGTTGACGCTGGCAGGGCGGGGACGTCTGCGACGAGCGACGGGGATAATGGTGTTGTGGCGATTCATGAGGTAGTTCCTTTCTTCCTCGAAGCACGAATCAATCTGGATGAGGTGACCAAATTGGGCTTCAAAGGTCTCAAAGGTTTCGGCACATTCTGGCAGCCACCGATGGGGGTATCGAGATGTACTTTGCGGGGGGGCCGGGGCAATCAAGTACATCTGGTGGCTGCCAGAACAGGCCGAAAACCTGTTCCACGACAGTTTGGAGCAGCCACCATGGAACTACTTTGAAACACACACGAAGGGGGGTCCAGTTCACTTAGTGTATGCCGGTGGCTGCTGCAAACTGCCGTTTACTGCTCAAGCGTTGGCCGCTTTTAACTCACCGTCTGAACAAGCACGGGCATGGGCGACGCAGACGTCTGCCGAATGATGTCTTACTTCTCACACCATCCGGGTACTATCATCGGGAATTAACAATAAATTCAAATGTCGGGGATTGGGTAAAAACAGGGGGGGAATGGGTATAAGGCATACCCGATTGGAGTATAGCTTTCGTAAATACTTTTTAGAGAAGCTCTTATTACGAGCAATATTGGGGTAAAAAGCTGGACAATGGCGAAAAAAAGTAGAAAAAGAGTCTAAAAAGGGGGTTGTCAACTGCTCGAAGGCACGTCCAAATGGGTTTCCAGATAGGTCATCAGGTTGACTTTGGCGTTGGTGAGTCCCAGTTTTCGGCGAATGGAGCGGCGGTGTGTCGAGACGGTGTCCACGGAAATATTCTCGATCTGGGCGATTTCCTTGGCACTGAGCCCCTGTCGGATATGCAGGGCAACCCGCAATTCCATCGGTGATAACTGGCTGGCCGTCTCACCCATCGACTCATTGTAGGGGGCGGTGATCTGCTGAAGATGCGATTCAAGCAGGTCCAGTTGCTTGCGTTCATCCTCGTTGATCCGGACACGCAGATTGGCAATCAGTGGGAGTATGATTTTCTCCACATTGCTGCGAATGTTCTGGCCGATGGCATCTTTTTCGTCTTCTAAAGCACCCAGAATTTCACGCAGCGCAATGTTCTTGTTCTCCATCTGCTGGTTGAGCTGATTCAACTCATTGGTGCGCTTGGCAACCTGTTCTTCAAGGTGCTCGCGGTGGGCCTGGTTTTCCGTGATCAAGCGAGCACGCTCCAACGCCTTTTCAACGGAGTATCGAAGGAAGGAGATCTGGCTGATGGGTTTGATCAGGTAGTCCCAGGCGCCCTGACGCATGGCCTGAACGACGTCCTGGATGGTGCCCGAACCGGAGATGACCAGGACAGGTAAATCGGCATCGTCAGCATGAATCTGGCTGAGAATCTCAATGCCATCCATTCCCGGGAGTTGCAGGTCGGTGATGACGACATGGGGATGATGCTGGAAATATAGATTCAACCCTTCGGTCCCATCTGCTGCATGCAGAACCTGATATTCATAGTCTTCAAAGTAGGATTTGATGGACCGGGCCAATGTCAGGTCATCTTCAATGACCAGCAGCATCGGTTCTGATTGATCGGTCACGATTCACCACCATTTTCTGTTCGCGCCAAAATGCGTTCAATGGCATCCTGGATGACTGAAAGTGATTCAACGGGCTTATGCAGTATATCTTCGGGTTTGATGCCCACTTTGTCCATCGCTGGGGTCACTTCAAAGGTGTTGGAGCCTGTGTAAACCAGAAAACGAAGTGACGCATTCATGGCATGGGCGGCAAGAATGACATTCTCACCACTGTTTCCAGCTAATCGCATGTCAACCACCGCCAGTTGCGGGCAATGCTCACCCAATAGTGCAATGGCCTGCTCATAACTCTCAGCAGAAATGATGTCGTATCCCTTGTCTTCAAGGAAACGTACCAGACTTTTACGCACTGCCGGATCGTCATCGACGATGAGCAAGGTCGTTTGATTCATCCCTGTCCTGCTTTCCAGGCAACGGGGAGCTTGACCACGAAACATGCACCGTGTCCAACTTCGGAACGGACATCCAAACAACCCCCATGGTTGTTGGACACAATGTAAGAAGAGACGGCTAGCCCCAGCCCTGTTCCTACCCCTGCCGGCTTTGTAGTGAAGAAGGGTTCAAACAAACGCCGACATACTGCTTTTTCGATACCGGGTCCATTATCCTCTACTTCGATGAATACGTCATCCTCTTTTTGAAATGTTCTCAAAATTAACTTGGGTTTTTCGGACATTTCCTCGCGGTGCATCCACATCGCTTCTGCTGCATTTTTCACCAGATTCAAAATCACCTGCTGAATTTCAGTCTCCTGGCATTGCACCAACGCCAAATCGTCACTGTATTCTCGGGTTAGCTCAATGGCCTGGAAATCGTAGCGTTTACGCAAATCGTAATCACTACGCGCGATTTCCAGTGTCTTGTCCATCATGCTGTTGATGTCGATGCGACGATAGAGGCCTTCGTCTTTGCGAGCATATCGCAACATGTTGTCGACGATTCGAGCTGCACGTGAGCCGGTTTCGTTGATGTCCTGAAGCAGATCAGGCAGTTCTCTTGCCAGGGCATATGCCTGAATGGTCTGCATGGTTGTCCCTGCTTTTTCCGCAGCACGCTGGTTGGCAGGGATGTCACCCGTCAGTCGGTTTTCGATCACCTGGGCGCACTGCATCATCCCGGCTAACGGGTTGTTGATTTCGTGCGCCATGCCTGCTGCCAGGCCCCCGACGGACATCATCTTTTCACTTTGAATCACCGCTTCGGTCAACCGCAATTGCTCGGTGATATCATCCAGGCGAACCACCACACCCTGCATGGCTTCTTCCACCAGTGGATACACCGTCATTTCATACGTGATATTGTTATCGTCAGTTTTCCAGTTCACACGAATCTGCTGGACGATCTTGTTCTGTTCCAGTGCAGATTGAATCGCGCCGATGTGTGATTCAAGCATCGGTAAAGCCACGGCAACATGCGTGCCTTTCACGGCGTCGGCAGAGAGACCCGTTGTGTTGATCGCCTGCAGGTTCCAGTGGGTGATATTGCCATTCATATCCAGACCCGCAAGGATGGATGGCATGGAGTCGATCATGTTCTGCAACAACTGTCGCAACTGGTTGGCTTCACGCTCGATCCGTAGCGAATCCGTCTTGTCCACATAAACCACGACGCAACCTTCGTATTCCCATGTTTCGCTCATCAGCGGGGCGACATAGGTCTGGACATCCAGAACCTTGCCATCCTTACCCCAACGCTTGATCAAAACACCATTGAGAATACCACCTTGTCGGACATGATCCGCAAACTGTTCATGCTGTTCGCGTCGGTCATTGGGAATCGTTGGGATGTGAACACCGGTGACTTCCTCAGCAGTCCATCCAAAGATATGCTCTGAGGCTTTGTTCCAGATTCTCACGTGATTGCGACTATCAAGCATCATGATCGGCAAAGGGGAGTGATCAATAATCGCTTCCAGACTCTGACGTGTGCGACGTAAATCATCAATCACTTCCAATCGCTGACGGGCAACGCGTGATCGGTCCGTAATCACCGAACAGATCAAAATACTACTCGCCACGCTGATGAACTGTTGCGACACAAGGGATATTTCACGTTGGATAACATCCAGGTCAGGGTTCGAATAAGGACCATGTCCCATGACCGCATTGTAGAGAATGATCGCAACACTGACGCAAAGCATCGTCGAGACACTACGCGGGCCAAAACGCAGAAGAACCCACACCATCGGCAGGGTTCGAAGATGCATCTTCGGGATCGCAAACGTAAACTCAAGCAACGGGTAGCGAAACATCACCCAGGTCAAACCAAACAGGCAGCTCAAAACCAGCACACGCTCAAGCAATTGTGCTGGTGACCGTTTTTCATGGCATTCGGGTGTTGTCCATGCAAACATCGTCCAGACCACCAGTGTCGTCCCCAGGCCACCACTCAATGCCCAACGGAACATCGGATGCCAGTATTCACCGCCACCTTGTGCAAGTCGAATCGCGTAGGCACCAAGCAAAGCCGTCACCAAAGTGGCAATCCAGATCGCAACCAGCAGGATGGTGATGTGGCGAATCTGACTGATATCAATCTTTCGCCCGATATAGCGGCGAATGATCAATGCACCGAGCCACGGTTCAAGGACGTTGGCTGTGACACTGATGGCCGCAAATTTGAGTGGGAAATGACTGAAAAAAAACGTCATCAGAAAACAGATCACCCCTGTGACCAGCAACTGAATCTTCCACCAATTCACCGGCAGACGTAACAGGACAAACAATGAGACGCCGCTACATAGCCAAAGCGTAGCCAACGGGGGATTGAGTGTGCAGGTCGTACTGATGACATAAGCAAAAGCATATACAAACGCACCGATGACGATTCGCCATGATGGTTTGAGACTTCCAGGCAATTGCTCCATTTACGCATCGTCCTTTCTGCGACCCGTCAGGCAGGCGGGATCAGGTCATCTTCCGTGATGCCCAGCAATTCAAGCGTTGTAGGTGTGCCACACTCCGGGCACCTTAGTTTACCATCAATTGGTTGCTGACCGATCAGACTGTAGCTGCAATTTCGACATCGGGTGATTTGCAGTTGATTGTTGAGTAATTCACGCAGTTCCCCGCCCAGCAGGATATCTCGACTCAACAGGGCGACGACGCCACTGCCGATCCACCAGATGCCAAGAAACGTCAGCAGGATCGGGTAGAACACGATGTCACGTCCCATGTCGACGGCCTTGGATGCAACCAACTGGTCCATGCAAAATGCAAAGGCCATCGGGATTATGCTGAAATACAGCAAGGTGACGAGCAAAGGCAATAGAATCAGGCGAAGGGAAAAACGAAGCTTCTTCTGTCGGATATTTTTCAGATACTGCCGACATTGATCATCGGTGTAGGCATCGAGTTCAGCAAAGGCGCGGTGAAGTTTTCGCGTGATGATTCGCATGCATGGTATGGTATCAGTCCTCCATGGTTGGTGGAATGCCAATGACATGGGTCTTTGGCTTAATCTCCCAGGCGACCTTGACGCCACTGTCCCGGCGTTTGCCCCATGATCTGTTTAAATAATCGATTGAAACTCGACAGCGATTCAAAGCCCACCGACTGGCTGATCGACAGGATGGTCTGATCTGAGCTGGCTAGTAATGATGCTGCCATACGGACGCGCAACCGTTGCCAATAGACTTGCGGACTCACATCCATGGCCTGAATGAAACATCGTCGGAAATGGGATTCTGACATGGAGCATTTCTTTGCCAGCATCGGGACATCCAGATGATCCTGGTAATGTGTCGCCATGTACGTCAATGCCGGTGCCAGGCGATGGAGGTGACGATGCGTTTGTCTTGATTCGTCCGATGCTTTGTCAGGCATCAGATCATAACGGCGGCGAAACAGCAGCAGGATCTGACTGACCAACGCACGCACCATGGTCGTTTGACCATCCGCCTGCTCCTGCAACTCAGACACCAATGACACCATGGCAACACGTAAGGGATCATTACCGGCTAGTTGCTTGAGGTTCTCAAAAGTCGCGCCACAAAGCGGTGTCGGATCAAGTTGCTCAAGATCACCAGCGAGCATACTCACCAACGGCAACGGATCCAGATACAACCATGCCCAACGACTGGATGTCCCATTGAGACTCTGCGCCAGGTGGGGTTCATCCGGGCCGACCAGACTCACCGTCCCCGCTGAGAAGGGCATGACTTTCGAACCGACCATGAAGATGCCACGACCTTCAAAACAATACCCCAACTCCCAGCAGGCATGCACATGCAAAAGCTCAATGGGACGGTCCGGGTGGACATGCGGGTAGTGCATCCTGATCGGGAACCCCTCAGGCAAGGCAATCGGGTAGAACCGGATCGGCAAATCCGAGTTTGATCGATTTTCGTCAGGCGATGATTGAATCTGAGCAGAATCCGACATGCCAACACGATACGATTGCTCTCGTCTTTTAACAAGGAGACAAACATGGCAGGTTGGCAAAGTCTGGCAAATCTCGTGAATGAGGAAATCACCCTGGCTACCGAGGATGGCCGCAATATTCAAGACGTCTGCTTATGGCGTGAATCACTCACGCAGGCAGGTGACGACGAAGCTGTCCTGGAACAATTGATGACCAAACTGTTGGCTTTGCCGTACAAGTCCGACGATCCCTACAACGAACCATCGGAGTTGGCAGCAATCCAACAACTCAGATCGACACCGGTTACTTTGCCGTCATGTTCTCTGAGTGATGAAGAACTGTATGATCGTCTCTACGGAGCATGGCTGGGACGGTGTTGCGGCTGTGCTTTGGGCAAGCCGGTGGAACTGTTCATGTCACCCAAACCGCCATACACCAGTCGACAGCGCATCCGAGAATATCTCACGGCCATTGATCCGGATGAATATCCGATTCGTGATTACATCCCGCAGAATTCACCTGCCATTGAGAAGACCGGCGACATCATCTGCAGGCCATCCACGCGCGAAGAGATCGCCTTCATGCAGACCGATGATGACATTCGCTACACCATCCTGGGGCAAATCATTCTCCGTAACAAAGGATTGGATTTCACGTCTTGGGATGTTGTCGAAGCCTGGTGGGAGCATTTGCCTTACCGCTATGTCTGCACCGCCGAGACGCAGGCCTATCGCAATCTCGTGACGCGGTACAGCTTTCATACACACAAGCAACCCGACCAGGTCGATTGGCAGTGGGTCGTCACGCATCACAATCCCTATCGTCAATGGATCGGTGCTGACATCCGCGTGGATAGTTGGGGCTATGCCTGCCCCGGCAACCCGGAATTGGCAGCTGAGTTGGCGTGGCGTGATGCGCGGATCAGTCATGAGAAAAATGGTCTCTACGGCGCCATGTTCATGGCAGCGATGATTGCCAGCGCCTTCGTCACTGCTGATCCTTTGACCATCGTCAACTCCGGTTTGGCACAAATACCAAAGACCAGCAGACTTCATGAACTGATGCAAAAGACGATTGCGATTTGTCAGCAGTTTGATTGTGATCCCAATGAGTTTGAAAAAGTTCACGATGCGATTGAAAACCGGATGGGGCATTACCATCCGGTGCATACCATCAACAATGCTGCCATGGTGGTCGCAGCGTTGTTGCTGGGCGGACACAATTTTGAAAAGGTCATCTCACTGGCGGTGATGGGCGGCTGGGACACGGATTGTAATGGCGCGACCGCAGGCTCGATTTGTGGTGCGATGTTAGGCGCTGTGAAATTGCCTGATAAATGGACATCACGACTCAATGATCGACTGGAGTCATCCGTGGTGGGCTATCACCCGATTGCCATTTCAGCGTGTGCCAAACGCAGTTTGGTGATCGTGCAGAATGCCAGAGAAAAGCAGTCAGTTTAAACGCGCTTACTCATCAGGCGTTTGATGTCGCGATCGATCTGTTTTTCCTTGATCGTGTCCCGCTTGTCATGCGTCTTTTTGCCTTTGCAGACACCCAATTCAATTTTGCAGATGCCCCGGTCATTGAAATACAGCGTCAGTGGGATCAACGTCACGCCGCGGTCTTCACACTGGACTTCCAGTCGTTTGATCTGGCGGCGATGAGCAAGAAGTTTGCGGACTGCCAGCTTGTCGTGGCCGTTGGCGCCGTGAGAATGCGAATACGCGGAGACTTCCATGTTAAAGAGGTGAAGCTCCATGCGATTGGAATCGACCTTGGCAAAGGCTT
>PAIY01000143.1 GCA_002704825.1 Phycisphaeraceae bacterium | reverse complement strand
GCTCTTTTGTTCGATACTCCGCGTTTAACAGCAGGCCACCCCGGACTGTACGGCCTTGTTAACCCGTACTGCGTCCAGGCGGTGAGAGTCTGAGAATTGGGCCCAAAATCATCCTGACCCGGAAAATCGCGGTTAACAGGATGGAGAATCTGGTGGCGAGATCTCGCCCAGCAACACTCCCATATCTCTTGCACACAGCGACTTATAGCGCGACTTTTTCCGGTCACATCACAAGCAAAAAATAAGCCCGCATCAATTTGACGCGGGCTTCAAAACTCCTCCGACTGGACTCGAACCAGTAACCTAGCGGTTAACAGCCGCTCGCTCTACCAATTGAGCTACAGAGGATCAATTGAGACGGATAAGATAACAAACCTGCAGCGAGTTGCAAGTCCATGGGCCAAAAATTTTCATCCAAATGTAACCTTTTTTTGACAGCAGGACACCATGCTTCGAAGACCGTCAAAGGCGGTTTGCCATAAGTCCTTAAATGGAGCAAATTCATGCCTGAAAGAACGTTATGAGTCCTGCTGATCGCATTGTCCATCGTAAGGATCAAGGCAACGGCGCGGGCATCAACTGACGTTGTCAAGGTTGAGTATAGCTGGCGAGTGGCAGCCGCTTTATTCTCACTTCAGACCGATCTGGTTCCCTCAACGGACGCAGCAGCAATCGCTACATGTTCCAATCTGATACGCCTCAGCATCAAGCGTCATGCGCGCCGCCTACCGACGGTTTTTTCAATCAATATCCCACACACTCCCCGGATGTCAGCTATAAGATCGATCTTCTGGTTCGTGTTGCAAACCACTTGTTGACATTTATGTTGCGCAAAGCAAATATCGCATAAGTTCTTTTTATCAAGGATAATCGGACCCTCCCTCCGACCTGCTTCGTGATTGGTTTGTAACGATTATTGTGTTTACATGGGTTGTTTTTTCGTCTTTGTGTTTTGAATTCACATTGCCAACACATGATTTCTTATACAATGTGCCACGTTGAACATGTACATTATCGGGCCTCTATTCCGATGCCCGTTCAACTGGGGGAACCTTTTACCAATAACAATCAGGCCCCCAAACATTGCATGTTTGATAAAGCGGTCATATGCGTTCGTCACGTGATCGTGGATGTATTGTCAGAACGGTTCTGATGATGCCCGGGAAAACAAATTGGGATATCGTCTTGGGGTTTCGGGAAAAGACTTCAAGGCTGTGGGACACGAATCGCTGTTGACGCACGATTCATTCCATGGGGATATCCGGGAGATGCAACATGTCTGCAAGTTCCGTTGCGTATGAGTACTGCCAACGTCTGATCCATCGCTTTGCTGAAAATCGCAAAACACTGACCAACCAATTCAAACGATCCAATCGCCATCAAGCAGATAACGCGATGGTCGAAGCTCTGGAAAACCGCATCCTGCTTTCAGGTTCCGATGTCGCGGTTGCCTACGTGGACGATGACTGGGCTGCCCTGACCGTGGGCGTTGATCCTGACGGTGACGGACCGGCAGGCGAAATCGGCGTGGATGCCTTTGCCTCCATTCAGGATGCCATCGACAACCTCGCGGAGAACGGCACGATTCACGTGGCAGACGGTACGTACACCGAAAACCTGAGCATCACCCAGAATCTCACCCTGCTCTCGGACAACGGCCGCGATGTCACCTTCATCAACGGCATCTCCGGCGTCGGTGCCTCAGGTGCGATCACCATCTCCAATGCCACCACCGGTGTGAACATTGGTGAATATCACCAAGGGTTTACGATTCTAGGGATCGATAACGGCAATCCTGCGATTGAAAACGCAACGATCTACCTGGAAGGTTCGCACTCTGGATTGAATATCACTTCGAACGAAATCATCGCAAACGGTGAGGCGGGTTTACTCAGCGAATGGTCCGCAGCGATCACAAGCACCACGATTTGGGACAATATTTTCTCAGGCCAAACGTTTATCGGTGATACGCCTGCAGGAGATGGTTTTAGCCAACAGTTCAGTTTGGATAATGTCCCTCGCCAGCTTGTCTCTTTCGGTGGTGGCACGACGTCCAACAACTCACTGATCTCATTTCTGGCCAATCAGATCACGGGCACAACCGGTGGCATTAACTCTGAAGGCATTGAACAAAGCAATAACCTTGTCACCATTGATGCGCAAAACAGCACGATCAGTGGTAACACTTTCAACGGTACCGCCACAAGTGGCGCTTATGCGCTACGTGTTCGTGGCAGTGGCCAAAGTACCATTATCGACAATTATTTTTACAGCGATAACATGGGCGTACACACCGGACATGTTATTGCCCTGATCCCCAAAGTCAGCAGCCAGTTGTCGAATTTTGGACAGATACTTAATCACCTTAACAACTTTGATGGTGGTGCATATATCGCAGAGCTTCCCGCTGTGATGGTTGGTATTGAAGACTTGGTCGAACTGGCTCCGTCGGGTTCCACCGTCAATATTCTTGCTGGTACATACACCGCAGATATGACCATCACCAACGACAACATCACGATCCAAGGCCCATACTCAAACTACTACCCCAGCAATCCTTCTCGTGTCAACGAAGCCATCATCACAGGTGGCTTCCGAGTACAAGGCGACAGTGTCACCATTACTGGCCTTACCATTCTCGATGGCGTCGGCCCTGCTGGTATTGGTGACATCACGGCCATTCACATGGCGTCTGATACAACTGGTCACCTGATTAAAAACAACATCATCACAGGAGCTGACGCTTCGGGTTCACGAGGTATTGTTTCATCTAGCCCGTCGGGAACTTTCAACGTCATCAACAACGATTTCTCAGGATGGACCACCGGACTGTACATCAATCCAGGCAGCAACAATGTTTTCGTAGACGCCAACAACTTCCACGACAACGTAGTTGGTCTTTCAGCTGATGATGCCACGAAATTAATCGTCGAAAACAGCTTTTTTACTAACAACTCTTTTGAACATATCGGCCTGGGTGGCGGCAACGGCGTGATCATCCGGGAAAACAGTTTTGATGCCAACAGCCCTTCCGTGTCCAATTATGGGACGCTAAACGTCAATGCATCGAATAACTGGTGGGGCACAACCGACTTGGCACTGATAACCAGCAATCTGACAGCCAACGCTTCGGGACCAATTGATTATTCACCCTACTTCAATTCAGACAGGGATACACTGCTTGGCCGTTATGGATTCCAACCTGATTACGCCAGCATGACCGCACATACCTCGGGTAGTCAGACGACCTATATCATTGAAGAAATCGTTGAAAACACGAACACCAATGGAACGGTTATTCTCGAAGGCGACTACACCGGTGACTACACCGTCGGTGATGGTATCACCATCGGTGGCCAATTCACCCTTGATGGCGAACTCGCGCTGATTGACGGAGCATCACTTGCGCCCGGCAATTCCCCGGCTATCGTCAATCTCGGCGGTCTGACCATGGGCACCGGCGAAACACTGGCGATCGAACTCTTCGGCACCACCCCCGGAACCGAACACGATCAAGTCAATGTCACCGGCATCGTCGACATCACCGACGCGACCCTCGACACCACGCTTGGTTACTACCCCGCCACTTCCGGTGACAGCTTTACCATTATCAACAACGATGATGTCGATGCCATCGTCGGAACCTTCGCCGGTTTGGCTGAAGGCGCAACGTTCACCATGTCCTATGGCGGTGTCGATTTTGATGCGTCGATCACCTACATCGGTGGCGATGGCAATGACGTGGTGATCACCACCGATGCCTACGCTGTCACCGATGTCTATGTCGATGATGACTGGGCAGGCTTGTCCGTCGGCGATGATCCCGATGGCGTTGGCCCATTGCAGGGTATCGGTTTTGATGCCTTTGCCAATATTCAAGATGCTATTGATGCAGTCGATGCGGGTGGCAATGTTCACATTGCTGCAGGCGATTATGATCAGGGCACGATCAATCTCAACAAGGACGGCGTTGCTCTGCTTGGCGCTCAGGTTGGCGTCAATGCCAGCAGCCGTGACAATGTCGATGTGACTGACGAAGCTGTCATTCATGGCACCATCGTCGTCGGCCATAACATCACCGGCGCAACCATCGACGGCCTGTTCATGCAGGACTTCACCAACAGTTCTGCGGAATATTTCGGCGTCTTCGTCAGTGGCGGTGCAGATCAAACCACGGTGCAGAATGTCTACTTCCAGGGGACAGCTCCAGATGTGCTGCAAAACGGCATCGTCACCAGTATCGCTGGCACCACCAACAACGTCTTCACGCAAAACGTCTACGACAGCACCTACTACGGCGTCTATCTCAACCCCAACTCCGTGGGTAACGAAATCACCGACAGCCTGATCACCAACACGCGCATCGGTTATGTCATCGACACCGCGGAAAACACCACCGTCACAGGCAACACCTTTGACAACTCCACCGGCATCTACTTCTGGGATGGTGGAACAGCAAGCGTCGGCGACAACACCGGCGTGAGCATCGAAAACAACACCTTCCAAAACGGCACCGGTATCCGCGATTCCTATGTCACCGTCAATGACCCGGGACTCACCGTTGATCTGTCCAACAACACCTTCGATGGCAAGCTGCCCTCTGCCATGTCACTGACCGAACTCTTCGACCTTGAAGACAAGATCACCCATGCCATCGACGATGCAGCGTATGGCTCATTGGGGATCGTCGTTGCAGACAATCTCTACGTCACCCAACTCAGCAGCTCGATCCAGAACGGTATTGATGCTGCAACCGCCGGTGACACGCTCCACGTGCAAGCTGGCACGTTCACTGAAAATCTCACCGTGGACAAGACCCTGCAAATCATTGGTGCAGGCAGCGGTTCGACCATCCTCGAAGCGGGCAATGCAGTTGGTATCAATGTCACCGCAGGTGGCACCAGTGCAGCGGAAGCGGATCGTCTGCTCATCAGCGGCATGGCCATCAACAATGAAGCCTCCATGGGTATCGTCATCGATGGCACCGTTTCCTACATCACCATTGAGGATGTCGATGTTAATGTCGATGGCGTCAAGCGAACAGACTACGGCCTTGAAGTTGCAGCCACCGCTGATGTCACCGACCTGCTCATCGACAACTCCAGCTTCTCCACCAACTCCGAAGGTGCGGGCATGCACGTGCATGGCAGTGTTGATGGCCTGAGCATCACCGACTCGCATTTCGATGGCAACAACATCGGCTTCTATGCTTTCCAGGTCGATGGTTCGGATACGATTCTCGACAACGTCAATATCTCCGACTCGTCATTCAACAATAACACCTACAAAGGCCTCTACATTGAGAAACTCAGCAACGCCCTGCTGGACAACATCACCGTCAACAACTCCGGCACACTCAGTGGCACCGCGGACGGACTTGCAGGCTACGAAGTCTGGCCAACTGGGATTGACCTGAATCTCAAGTATTACGATTACACCAACATCACCATCCAGAATTCGACTGTCACCGACTCAGGTTCTGCCAACCCGGCAAACGGTGCAGGCCTTGCAGTCAAAACGCGTGATGACGGCAGTTATGCAACGCATCCTGCAACACTCAATGGCATCACCATCACCGGCATGGTCATCAACGGCGCCCAAACCGCAGTCCGCTTCGGTGAACCAGGCAAGAACAACACAGGCCTGAGTAATGTGCTTTTCACTGGCAATGACCTGTCCGGATCTTTAACCGGTCTAGCCTATGACAACCAATCCGTTGATCTGATTTACATCTCCGGAAACTACTGGGGAACGATCAGCCGTATGGGGTACGACAGCGTCCCGTCTATATTTGATCGTATCAACGGACCATTTTCTTTCAGCAACTGGGCCAATGCTGACTTGACTCAACTTTTCGCAATCCCGGATGTAACCTATGTCTCCTCAAGTAACGGTGGCTTATCCGAAGAAGCCCCGGGCGTTTCCGGTGGTATTTATGGCTACACTGCCTTCAGCAGCATCTCTGATGCAGAAAAGAACACCACTTCTTCCGCTGGTGTGATCGAAGTTGCATACGGCGTCTATACGGAAAATGTCCGTGTTGGTGTAAACAGAATTCTGACAGGCAATTTCACAATCAACGGCTCGTTGGAATTCTATGGTACAGGCACCCTCGCTCCCGGCAATTCACCGGGGATCATCAACACCGGTGATCTGACCATGGCCTCGGGAAGCACCCTTGAAATCGAAATCCAAGGAGCAACCGCTGGCACTGGCTACGACCAAGTCAATGTCACCGGCACCGTCGATATCGACGGCGTGATTCTGGACACCACTTTCGGCTATTTCCCCTCCCATGCTGGCGACAGCTTCACCATCATCAACAACGATGCCAGTGATGCCATCGTTGGAACCTTCGATGGTTTGGCTGAAGGTGCTTCACTGACACTGAGTCATGGCGGCGCCGATTTCAACGCAACCATCAGTTACGTCGGTGGTGATGGGAATGATGTGGTCATCACCACCGATCCGTACACACTTGATACGGTGTATGTTGATGACGACTGGGCAGGACTAGTCATCGGTGATGATCCGGATGGTGCAGGCCCCCTTGTCAGCTTCGGCTATGACGCGTTTGATAACATCAATGACGCGATGGATGCGGTGACCAATGGCGGCACGATCCATGTCTTTGACGGCACCTATACCGAAAGTGTCAGCATCATTAAGTCCGTCAACCTGCTCGGTGCCAACGAAAATGTCGACCCGACCAACAGTGGTGTGCGTAACAGCGAAAGCACCATCATCGGCAATGTCCATATCGTCTCCGATGACGTGGTCTTCAACGGCTTTGAACTGACCGGCTATAACTACAACGGTCTGACCATTGCAGGACAGGTGTCCAATATCGTGATCAGCAACAACTATGTCCACGATTCAATCGGCGGCAACAGTGCCATCCTGCTGGCACCCGACGCCGGTGATACACCCAATGGTGAAGTCGTTGCCCTGACCAACATCGATATTCTCAACAACTATGTTGTGACCAACAGTTCCATCAACAACCAGGTCGGTATCCGTTTCAGTGGCCCGGCATATACCCACGATGTGCAGTACAACCAGGTCACTCTCGACGGCAACGAAGTCACCGGAACCGGTGTCGGACACTACGGCATTTTCTCCGGCTCCAACCCCGGCGGTTACTCCCTTCAGGATGCTGTCATCACCAACAACTACATTCACGATGTGGCAAGCGGGATCAACCTCGGCAATATGTTCAACGGTCTTGTCGATAACAACATCATCGACGGCACATCCGGCACCGGTGCATCACTGGGCGTCATTGACGGTACGATCTCCAATAACACCTTCCTGAATATCGGCAGCCAATTGGCTTCCGGTGGCACGGCGGCACTGGGTATCTGGGGCACGGAGTACGGCTTCACCGCCACCACCAATGCCACCATCACCGGCAACGTGTTCAACTTCAACGACAATGCCAACGCAACCATCAGCGGTGTCTACACACGTGAAGGGGCAGACAGTGACAACATTCACATCAACGAAAACAGCTTCGTCAATGGTAATGCAGGAACCGATGCGTTTGCGGTAGCCAACTGGTCGGAAGATGGTGGCATGCTTGATGCCTCCAACAACTGGTGGTCCACAACCGATGCCAGCGAAGTTGCAGCACTTGCATCTGACAGTTACGAAGAAGAAACCACGCCGGGTGTTTTCGAAACCTTCACCAGTGGTGATGTAGACACCTCCCCATTCCTGGAATCCGGCACCGATGCCGATGGCTCAACCGCAGGCTTCCAAGGCGATTTTTCATCATTGACCGTTCATGATGAAGGTGCACAGACCATCAACCTGCTCTACGAAGGCATCACCCAAGTCGATGTCGATGGCACCGTGCATGTCGAGGCTGGCACGTATGACACCACCTCGCTGGATCCGATTTATGGTGTCTATCCTGTGAACTACCTGACCATCGACAAGTCAGTGAACCTCTTGGGTGCCAACGCTGGTATCAACCCAAACACGGAATCACGTGGCGATGAAACCAGCATTATCGGTTCCATTGTGGTTGATGCAGATAACGTCACAATCGACGGTTTTGAACTCACCGGTGGTACTGATGCATACTTGAATACAGATGTAATAGGCAAGTTACTCATCGAAGCGGGTGTCTCGGGCACCACCCTTGAAAACCTCTCCATCCACGACGTCAATTTCGACAGTGCTCCTTATGGTTTTGCTGAGGTCGTGATTCTTGGCAGCAATGCAAACACGCTCATTGAGGACAATGACATTCAAGGCCATGTCTTCTTCTACAACAACTCCAACGCAACTTCAGGCGTGGACACATGGAGTGATACGCTCATTCAGAACAATACCATCGATGCCATCAGCAGCAGCAATCGCTACGGTGCGTATTCCTGGCATTACGAATTCGACAATCTGGATATTCTCAATAACGTGATCGGAAGCATCTCACTTCGCTCGCTCAACGATGCGTTGATTGACAACAACAGTTTCACCGACGCCGTTGCAGTCACCGGTTCAGGCACCATTTCCAGAAACGATTTCACCGAAGGCAGCACCTTGACACTCGGCCTTGATGACAACATCAAGCAGAATGCGGGTGCGGCATTCGATATCACCAACAACTTCTTCACCTACAACACCAACCCGGATGTTGCAGAAACAGCGACCATCTACGTCAAACGTGAAGCTGGGGCAGGTAACATTCATATCAACGGCAACAGCTTCACCAATGGCTATGCACGCAACGATGCCAATGCGGTGATCAACGGTGATGCCTACGGCGGAGTTCTGGACCTCTCAAGCAACTACTGGGGCACGACCGACCTGAACACCATCATCGAGCTGACCTACAACCCAACGGTCATTGAAGATGAACCGGGCGTCTTTATCACACTTGCACAAGGTTTGGTCGACACCAGCCCATACCTGTTCAGGCCGAACGATATGGACACCAACACCCCCGGTTTCCAAGGTGATTTTGCACGACTCTATGTCCATGCTCAAAGTGCCCAGACAACAGAGAATATCAATGAAGCACTGGGAGTTTTTGACACAACTGACACACAAAACTGGATGGAAATCATCAACGGGAATTACACCGAAGATGTCATCGTCGATATCCCAGCGAACGTCCGTGGTGAGTTTGTTCTCGATGGCACGTTCATGATGACCGAAAATGCCAAAACATTGAAACCCGGCTCCCCATCGGATCCGACGGCCATCATCCAAACCAATGGTTTCACAGCCCAGACAGGTAGCTGGGTCATGTTGAACATTGATGGCACTACACCCGGTACCCAATTCGATCAGATCATCGTCAATGGAACTGTTGATATCAGCAACGCCAATCTGTTTATCACACCAACCTATACTGCTGCTACAGATGAAGAACTCGTCATCATTGACAACGATGGCACTGACCCGATCATCGGGAAATTCTTCGATAGGCCCGAAGGCAGTATCATCTCGGTGTACAACGGCGAAACCGACACCACGTACCACTACTACATCACCTATCAGGGCGGTGACGGCAATGATGTCGTGCTTTATACCAATCACACCCCATCGGTCAACGCTGTCAATCTCAATGCCCAGGAAGACGGCCCCACCGTGGATGGCAACTTCGACGGCAGTGACACCGACCCCGGACAGACCATCACCTACACCATTACAGACACCACCGGCTTGACCGAAGGTTCTGTCATCAACAACAACGATGGCACCTTCACGTTCGACCCGGGCAGTGACTTCCAGGACTTGGCGTTAGGCCAAACACGTGATGTCACCTTCGAATACACAGCCACCGATGACCAGGGCGTAAGCAGCACCCCGGCAACGGTCACCATCACCGTCACCGGCACCAACGACCTGCCTCAGGCGTTTGCCAGCGCATCATCGACCAATGAAGATACACCTGTCACAGGCGTCTTTAGCGGTGGTGATGTCGATACCAACGACTCACTGACCTATGTACTGGTCACGCAACCTTCGCAAGGCACCGTTACGAATTTCGGCAATTTCGATGCTAGAAAAGCCACTTTCACCTTTGATCCCGGCAATGATTTCCAGGACTTGGCCCAAGGTGAATCACGACTGGTGAGTTTCACCTACAAAGTCATTGACAACCATTCCGGTGAATCCAATGTCGCCAATTTCAACATGACCGTTGTCGGTGTCAATGATACACCCACGGCATCAGACATCAGCGAATCAACTGATGAACAAACCCCTGTGACTGCAAACTTCGCTGGGAACGATGTCGATACATCTGACACACTCACCTACAGCATTGTCGACGACTCGGGTATCACCGGTGGCACGCTGACCAACAACAACGACGGCACATTCACCTTCAACCCGGATGATGATTTCCTCTATCTTGGCCAAGGTGAATCCGAGCAGGTCTCGTTCACCTACAAAGCCACCGACAACCATGCAGGTGATTCAGAAACCAAAACTGTCACAATCACCATCAACGGCATCAATCAAGCCCCCACAGCAGGAAACCTGGCTATCAACGCAACCGAAGACGGTCCGGCGGTGGTTGACAACTTCGATGGTGCAGATGGCGACACCAATGACACCATCACCTACCAACTCGTCGACCTGCCTGCCAACGGCACCGTCATCAACAACAACGACGGCACCTTCAGCTACACCGCAGGCGACTTGCCCAATCTCAATGATGGTGAAACCAAGCAAGTCACCTTCACCTATAAAGCAATTGACAATCACGGCGAAGAAAGCGAACTGGCAACGGTCACCGTCACCATCTCCGGTGTCACCGAAACGCCCGTTGGCCCCAACACCTATCCCAACGGTGCAGTCGATGATGCTTACACCACCTCTGATGTAGCCATCGACATTGATGCCATTGCCAATGACACCGATCCCGATGGGGATACGCTGCATATTCACAGCGTCGACCTCACGAGTAATCTCGGCGCAACGGTCTCACTGAATCCCGATGGCACCATTCACTACGAACCGGGCAGCGTCTTTGACAGCGACACCCCCGGCGATGTCATCCTCGACTTCTTCCGCTATGAACTTCAGGATTCCTATGGCAACATTGACATCACCCGCGTCAACGTCCGCGTCACCGTGGTCGATGCTGTCAACGATGCACCGGTGGCTCAGAATGTCTCAGGCAACGCAGTGGAAGACGGCCCCGCGGTCACCATTGGCTTTAATGCGGATGACCAGGACAGTGACGACAACCCTTCAACCCTGACTTACAGCATTGTCTCCTCCCCTGCTGTGGGTAGCGTGATCAACAACGGTGATGGCACATTCAGCTACACGGCTGGTGATCTGCCTGACTTGGATACCGGTGAAAACCAGCAGGTGACCTTCACCTACAAGGCCACCGACTCTCATGGCCTGGACTCCAATGTCGCAACCGTCACCATCACTATCGCAGGTCTTGATGAGGACAACCCGGACAATGATGCCCCCGTTGCTCAGAACGTCACGGGCAACGTCTCCGAAGATGGTCCAGCAGTGAACGTGTCCTTCAATGCGGACGATGTGGACAGTGATGATGATCCGACCACGCTTGTTTACACCATCACCAGCACGCCTGCCAACGGCGTCCTGATTAACAATGGTGATGGCACCTTCAGCTTTGATCCAGACGGTGATTTCGAATCACTGACCCTGGGGCAATCGCAGAACGTGGTCTTCACCTACATCGCAACCGACTCCCATGGCGTCGACTCCAACACCGCGACGGTGACACTCACCGTCATTGGCGCCAACGAAACCACGCCCGTGGACAACCAGTATCCCAACGGTGCGGTGGACTCAACCAGTACGCAGGCCGATGTCGCCATCGACATTGACGTGCTCGATAATGACTCGGATCCTGATGGTGACAGCCTGACGGTTCAATCGGTGGAAACCCCGACTTCCGATGCAGGTGTGCCGCTGACCATCAATCCCGATGGCACGATCGCCTATGACCCCACGGGCCATTTCGATCACCTTGCCCCGGGTGAAGTCTACCGCGACACCTTCCGCTACACGCTGGTCGATCCCTATGGCTATGCCGACACCACCCGCGTGTTCGTCTATGTCACCGGCGTGGACAGCTCAACACCCAACGTCGCCCCCACGGCAGGCAATGTCACCGGCAGTACCTCCGAAGACCTGAGCATCACGCTTAACTTCAACGGTGCCGACGCCGATGACCTGCTGACCAATCTCACTTATAACGTGACTTCATCCCCAGCCGGTGGCAGTGTCACCAACAACGGTAACGGCACCTTCACCTTCAACCCCGGCAGTGACTTCCAGTCGCTGAACAACGGCGATACCGATCAGGTCACCTTCACCTATCAAGTCGTCGATCCGCATGGTGAAACCAGCAACACGGCAACCGTCACCATCACCATCAACGGTTCTGACGAAAGCTCCGGTGGCAACACCGCACCCATCGCTCAGAATGTGGTCGGCAATGCAACAGAAGACGCTGGCTCCGTTACCATCAACTTCAATGCTGACGATGTCGATGGCGATGATGACCCAACCACGCTGACCTACACCATCCTATCCTCGCCGTCCGAAGGCAGTGTCATCAGCAACGGTGATGGCACCTTCACCTTCAACCCCGGCAGCGGATTCCAGGACCTGGGCGTCGGCCAAACCCGGCAGGTCAGCTTCACCTACAAGGTGACCGACTCGCATGCTGAAGACTCCAACACCGCAACCGTCACCATCACCGTCACCGGTGCCAATGACTATCCCACCGGCGTGCCGAACCTGACGCAGACCACGGTCGATCAGGCCATTGACATCGACGTGCTGAGTAATGACTTTGACATCGATGGTGATACGCTTTCAACAGCAAGCGTCGACGCGGTCAGCGAACTGGGTGTGAGTCTGTCCATCAATCCCGATGGTACGATTCACTACGATCCATCATCCGCCCTGGCATCACTGCCTCAAGGCACCACCGTGCGGGACTCCTTCCGGTATAACCTGACGGACCCCTACGGCAACCAGGACCGCACCCGTGTCTTCATTGATGTCACCGCTGAAAGTATCACCATTGTCCCACTCACAGCAGGCCTGGGTTCATTGGCAAGTACAGCCCCGAGTTCACTGGCCAATACAGGCGTCTTCGGCTCAGACGGTCATGGTGTGAGTTCGGCAGCATTGGCGTGGGTCAATCATCAGGCCAGCCTCAAACCGACTGCCCCGGCCATGCGACTTGCCAGCAACTTCTCCCTGTCACAAGGCGATGACGATAGTGATTCTGACAACCAACTCAAGCTCATTCTCGTCAGTGAAGATGTCGAAATGGAATAAACAGACAGTCTGACAACCACAACCAACAAGGACACCGGCGTTAAAACCGGTGTCCTTTTTTTGCATCGTTACCGATGTGATGCTTCTGATCTCCCCCCCAAGCCGTGTCGCTCCCGCGGCACCGGTTGCCTTCATGATTTCTCCAATAGAACATTTCTCACTCAACGATAGTGTGTGCGGGAGGACGCACGAGCTGTACACTCGCGGCAGTGAACAGTCTTTTCAATAGAGCGATGCAAAGAATGAATCTCCACCCTCCGTCACTCCCGCGCAGGCGGGAG
>PAIY01000142.1 GCA_002704825.1 Phycisphaeraceae bacterium | reverse complement strand
TTGGGGTGGAACCCCATCGCGAAACAGTCTTCAATTCCTTTGAATGCAATGCAGCTACATCACTTGCCAAGACATCCCAAACTCGACAGGGGGTCCGGGGGACGTAGCTCCCTGGCATGAAAACCATTACCAATCAACACGCGCACAACAACAACGTCATGATCCATTCTGAGATTGGCAAGGCTGTCAAACAGTCTTATTCAGCACTGGTTTTGGGGCGTGGCTTACGCATGGGTTCATTCACCTTGTATCGCAGAGACTGATTGGGCATGCTACTGACACGGTTATCAATCCGTTGTCCTTCGCAGCGATTGTCAATTCGTCGGCTGACCATTTGACCGGTCACCCGATTGTCCACGCGTTGAGGCCTCAGCGCATTGCCCGGATGAGCATCCGCTGAAGCTGCTTGAGGCGACGTGTCAGCACCACGGGCCATGTCGGTGACCTGCGGGCTGAGAATAAAGACGGTGTTGGCAGGAATGACTTCGATGAACGCGCCATCCTGTGATGATGCAACATTACTGTCCACGCCACTTTCTTTGGTGTTGCTGCGAACGACGTAGTAGCTTTGATCACTCTGCGAAGTAATGCCAGGTGCGACACGCAGGTAAGCACTCTTGTGCTGCACGCCGGTGGTCTGGGCAGCTTGGCCGAAGACCTGGAACTGCTGGAGTTTTTCTTCGGGGATCGCGTACAGCGACGTGTGCTCGCCGTCATATCGCAGACCTGCACCTTGCTGACGAATCGAACGACTCAGCCCATCAAGGTCAGCCACCGCCTGATCCACGCGTTGAACCTGTTGCAGCTGCTGCGTGGTCTGAGCGTGAAGCAGGCTGGTGCACATCAAAACGGTGATCAAGCAAATGGCGGTTTTCATACCCTATTTATCGGGCATAATGCTATAAAACGTGAATTTACCGCATGTTTTTACGATTTTTTAGCGGTGTGAGATGCTCGAATAACATTCATGTCACGCATCGAGATCCATGAGCCGCGCACGAAGTAAGCGGTTGTCTTAAACCATGCGTACAACCCAACCGTTACTTCGTACGCGGCTCATGGGGTCGGCCTGTTCCAACGCATCACCAATTGCAGTATGCTGGTCAACACATGAACGACACCCCTGCGGACATCCAGCAGTTTGATGCCATCGCACCAGCGTGTGATGCACTTCGCCAACAGGTCGGTAAGGCGATCATCGGCCAACAACAAACGCTGGACCTGCTGCTCACGGCATTGCTTTGTCACGGGCATGTCCTGCTCATCGGCGTGCCGGGGTTGGCCAAGACGCGGCTGGTTCGCGCGTTGGGACACAGCCTGGATTTGCCGTCCGCGCGAGTGCAGTTCACAGCCGACCTTATGCCCGGGGACATCCTGGGTACGGAGTTAATCCAAGGCGACACCCCCACCAGCCGACGCATCGAGTTCGTCAAAGGGCCGGTTTTTACCAGTCTTTTGCTTGCTGACGAGATCAACCGTGCCTCACCACGGACGCAGGCTGCTTTGCTTCAAGCCATGGCGGAACGGCAGGTCACCATCGCTGGTCACACGCACGCGTTAAGCGATCCGTTCATGGTCATTGCCACCCAGAATCCGATTGAACAGGAGGGAACATACCTGCTGCCTGAAGCGCAACTGGATCGGTTCATGTTCAGCTACGTGATGCGTTACCCCACCGCAGCAGATGAATTGGCGATCGCGCAACTGCGTGATGAAACCCTGCTGGATCAAATCCAAGGTGTTGCATCGCAGCAGCAGGTCGCCACCTGGGCCAAACTCATCCGACAGATGCCCATCAGTGATGTGATCGCACAACAAGCCATCGCCTGGGTCCGTGCGACGCGGCCGGATGGTGATGATGCGACCGGGAAAGTCCGTGCGTATGTGCAATGGGGTGCCGGCCCGCGTGCCTCTCAGCATTTACTCTTGGCAGCAAGTGCCCGGGCAGCCATGCAAGGTCGCCCGACAGCTTCGCAAGAAGACCTTCAACACGTCGCGCCCGCCGTACTGTCTCATCGACTGGTTCTGAACTTCGCAGCATCAGCTGATCACGTGACGGAAAGTCAGATCATTGATGACGTGATGTCACGGACTGTTTAACGATGTTCCAAGACATCAGCATCACACAGTGAGCAGCTATTCCCAAGTGACTAACGATGCATCAAACAATGATGTTGTTACTGCACACATCACAAAATAGCTGCGACACTGCGTGTCGCTCAAGACATGTCACCTCGAAACATCGCCCATTTCAGACATAAGAAAACCGCAGGCTGATGGCGGCCTGCGGTCTCCTTGCGTTTTACTATGTCGTTCACAGTTTCAGATCAATATGCGTAAGCCTGGGGCTCGGGACGCACGATGATCTCTTGAGACTGCTGAGCCTGTTGCTGGCCAGCAGGTTGTGTATAAGTCTGACCGGAACTGCTGTAGGCCTGATAGACCTGCTGTGTCGCAGCCCCGTTGCTGGGAGCCGGCTGAGGTGCTGCTGCACTCTGAACCGTCTGACGCTGCTGTGGGGCGGCCTGGCTCATTGGCATGGTCTGCGAGGTCATGCCTGCAGGCTTGGCGCCCGGTGCACTACGGACAATCGAAGCATTGCCGTCACGTGTCTCCGGTGCATCGCGATAACGCACCTTCATCAAAAACGGGCGACAACCGTCAAAGAAGCACTGGCCCTGGTCGACCACTTCGTCCTTGTCATCCGGCATCAGTGTCCACGTCAACTCCGAAGCCGGGTTGCCGTTGTACACGAAACCTTCAATCTCCGGTTCGCGAGAGAAGTCCAAACGAAGACGCATGCACACCGGCACGTCCATCTTCCAGAACTCTTCGTGTGTGGTCGTGTCCATGAGCACCACCGTCGCCGGGAGGTGCGGCGTGCTGCGGAAGGTGTGACGATCAATACTCACATCCTCCCAACATCCTGTTAAGAACATCACACCCATCAAAGCAATGATTAAGTTCAGCCTGGCCATCGTTGTGAATCCTTTCCCTAAGGCTTAGCATATAGTCCTGTACCCACATGCTGATACATCGGCAAGCAGGCGGAAAGTCCGGTATGAAAAAGAAAAAGACCGAACAAGAATTGTTATCGGCCAACCGGCGTGATTTTTTTCGAAAAGTTTTGCTAAAAGGTCTCGATCACGCCGAATCCGCGGGCAAAGCGATGGCCTCACGAGCCACCCAATTCATCAAACCGGACGACCCAACCCCCCAAAACCGCGCAAATATTGCCGAATCCAGGCCCAAACCAACCCTTTCACGTCCGGATAACTGGTTACGCCCCCCCGGTGCGCTGCCCGAAAAAAAATTTTTACAAACTTGTGAATCGTGTGGCCAATGTGCCCAGATTTGCCCTGCAAACTGCATTTTGATCGATTCAAGTTCCGATAACCCCATCGCAGGCGGCAAGCCCTACATCGAAGCCCGACGCCTGCCCTGCATCATGTGCGAAGACATGGCCTGCATGCAGAGCTGTCCCAGCGGTGCGTTGGACCTTGTCGCCTCACTCAACGACATCAACATGGGCTTGGCTGTCGTGGATCACAGCGTCTGCTTCCGCACCGCCAAAGTCGATGAGGGAGCGGATGAAATCAGCGACTGTCAGCGTGATTGCCAGGCCTGCGTGAGCCAATGTCCCGTCGGTGACAAGGCGCTGAGCATCAATGATGCTGGCGAAATCGAAGTCCACGAAGAAGGCTGCACCGGCTGCGGCGTCTGCGAATGGGTCTGCCCCACCACGCCCGCTGCAATCCAGATCACCCCGATCCGATCCATGGATGACCCAACCCCGCCCGACTCCCAACCGCTTGCGGTTTAGCGCGACAACGCTCGCATTTATCCCACATCGCTCCGCCCAACCTTCATTCCCATTTCCGCCAAACGGGTTGATCATTTTCCTGTGCATGCCATCGGTATCCGTTTTACAATGACACCCAACACGTCACGCACGGGGACATCCAATCATGATCGAACTGATCAACATCACCCATCACTACGGCATCAAGCCCACGCTCCGTAACGTCAATCTCACCGTCAACACCGGCGAACTGCTCTGCGTCATGGGCCCCAACGGCATGGGCAAAAGTACCCTGCTCTCCATCGCTGCCGGACTCTTCTCGCCAATCCAGGGTGAAGTCAAAATCCACGGCAAGGTCCGACGATCGACCATTGAAACTGAAAAAGCGATCCGACGAAAAATCGTCTACCTTTCAGACTCCCCCTGGTTGCCCCCATCAGTGACCGGCCGGGAATATCTCTTTGCCATCGGTAGGATGTATCGCGTTGAAGAAGACCGACTTTTCGATCACGTTGATAAACTCCTGGACCTCTTTGACCTGACAGACAATGCAGACTCGGATATGAGCGGTTACTCCACGGGGCAAAAAAAGAAAATCGGTATCTGCGGCGCACTGGTCACCGAATCACCCGTGATGATTCTCGATGAACCCTTCTCCGGCGGCTTGGATTCCTCCGCGCTGCGTGTACTCCATCAGTTCCTGGCCAAACTCGCCCAGCGGCAGGACATTACCATCATGATGGCGGTCCCCGTCCCCGAACTCGTTGAGGATCTTGCGCATCGCATTGCCATCATCAAAGACGGACAGATCGCTGCCTGTGCCACAGCAGAGGAACTGAAAAACCAAACACAGACCCAAACACTCAGCGACGCCCTGGAACAGATCATTCATCCTGATGGCAATAAGCATGTCGACGACTATTTCGAGGTGTCCTCATGAGAAAAAACCGATACCTTACATCAACCTGGCAAGAACATCGACACCTCATTTCGATCTTCAAGATTCTGCTGATCCCCTATTTTTTATGTTGGCCGGTGAGTGTTTTCGTTGCGAGCATTGCAAGTGAAAACCGACAGGCTGCTGGCGACATGACTCCGACTGATCCAGATGCAGTTCGGCTGGTCTGCCAACTGTTTTTACTGGGTGCGATGACACTGATCGTGATCGTATTTCGCATTGCCAACAATCCATTACTCAGTAAAAACTACAAAGCCTACCTGATCAATAGTACATGGGAATACGGCGATCCCTTACCGTTTGGCAAATGCTTTCACACATGGCTCGATTACCTGCTGATTTTCGGCATCACGCAACTTGCAGCATGGTCAACGCTATGGGCCATGCCGGATCATCCATTTCTGATCAAACTCCAATGGTTCCTGGGCAGCGGTCCTTGGTTTGGTTTTGGCCTGGGAATCGTCGCAGCGGTATTGCTTCTGACATTGCTCAACATCGTGATTTATTTTGGGCAATGTCGTCACCATCGCTATGAGTTGCCGGTGATCACACTTCTATTGCCACTGGTGATTCACCCGCACTACAACGTCTACATCGGCTGCGTAGTTCTGATGGTGATTTACCTGCTGTGCCTCAACGCGGTGCGATACAACCTGCGGACTTTCCAGTGGCTTGAAGCAAATTATCAAACCGACCCCTTCAAACAACTGCGTTCTCAAGCCTATGACATCGGTCGCTACACCGGCACGATGTATTACCTGGCGCCAGACAAACCGTCTTATTCATGGACACTGCGGGGCAAAATGCTCATGGGCATGCTCGGCTGCTGGCTGTTTCATATGACCGTTGTCATCAGCATTGAACTAATGCAACGGATCATGAACGTCCTTGCTCGTGAAGCAATGGAAAACCCGGAAATGTCGGGCTATCGACTTCCCTCCATCGTTGACAAACATCAGATCATCTATTTTCTGGTCATACCCGTACTGGGTTTCGCTTTGGTCAACATTGGCCGATGGTTCATTACCTGCCCGGTTCCAATTTATGTCCGTTATCAATTGGGTTACTGGTGGATTCGCCGGTTTGATATCCTGCTCCTGCAACCAATCGCGATGGTTGGATATGCAATAGCTATCTCCGCCATGATGACTCACCGATGGATCAGTCCCATCCTCTGGCTCTACAGCTTCGTTGCTGGCCTGATTCTCATTTATCACTACCTGCCTCCCAAGGACGAGCAGTGGCAATACACCTGGAAAAACAACGGTTTTGCTGCCTTGCCCAAGCCTGATGAAAATCAGGTCCGCCTGAGAATCAAAGCCAAGAAGCCAGCTCGGTTGTTCGGCACCTGACTCACCTTGCTTGTCCATATCTCAGGCCAATCAAGCAATCATCCAAGATACAAATCGGGATGCATCGTTTATACTGTCCGGTTCGATGCCACCGGATGCGTTCCCAACTTCGCTACCTGATCTGTCTGCATGTGTGCATGCTGATGTACCCAAGCTGCGCCGGCTTTGGAAGAACATTGCACGGCGACGTTCCGAAAAGCAACCCGTTGACCGTTTGCAGGATCGGTTTGTCAAACTCTACGTCCAATCCGTGCAGCGTCTGGAAAAACGCACCGCCTCCATCCCCAAACTCACGGTGGATGAATCACTACCCATCAACCAACGTCGCCAGGAAATCGCAGAAGCAATCCGCGACAATCAGGTCGTGGTGATCTGTGGCGAGACCGGTAGTGGTAAATCCACACAGCTACCTCAAATCTGTATGGAGATTGGGCGTGGTGTGCAGGGTTACATCGGTCACACCCAACCGCGGCGTTTGGCTGCA
Organism: Phycisphaeraceae bacterium; assembly: GCA_002704825.1. GTDB lineage: Bacteria > Planctomycetota > Phycisphaerae > Phycisphaerales > Phycisphaeraceae > UBA7800. The sequence goes on along the minus strand of PAIY01000142.1, from coordinate 33,665 downwards.
AGGTCCATCGCAACACGTATCGCCTCGGAGACCAATACTTCGCTGGGTCAAACGGTGGGTTACAAAATTCGCTTTGGCGATGTGACATCCGACAACACGCTCATCAAAGTCATGACCGACGGCATTCTCCTTGCTGAAACGCAGCAGGACCCGATGCTCGAGCAGTACGACACCATCATCATCGACGAAGCGCACGAGCGATCACTCAATGTCGACTTCCTGCTGGGTTACATCAAACAGTTATTGCCCCGTCGCCCGGACCTCAAGTTTATCATCACGTCTGCCACGATTGACCCCAAGCGATTCAGCGAACACTTTGATGATGCGCCGGTGATTGAAGTATCGGGGCGAATGTATCCGGTGGAGGTTTTGTATCGCCCACAGGACGAGGATACATCGCTATCCGATGGTGTGCGTGAGGCGCTCAACGAACTGATGCGCATTGGGCATGGGGATGTGCTGGTGTTCCTGCCGACGGAGCGGGATATTCGTGAGTGTGCCAAGGAATTGGGGTACTTGCAGAATCAGGGCGTGGACATTTTGCCCTTGTTTGCACGGCTCGGTTCAGCGGATCAGATGAAGGTGTTTCATCCGACAGGCAAGCAGCGGCGTGTGATATTGGCGACCAATGTGGCTGAGACCTCCATCACCGTGCCGGGGATTCGGTATGTGATTGATTCGGGTTTGGCGCGCATGAGTCGGTATTCGGCGCGTGCAGGAGTTCAGCGTTTACCGATTGAACCGGTTAGCCAGGCGTCTGCCGATCAGCGTAAGGGGCGTTGTGGTCGCGTGGCGGAGGGTGTGTGTATTCGCTTGTACTCCGAGGAAGATTACCAGCAGCGTGATCGCTACACCACGCCGGAGATTCTGCGCACCAATTTGAGTGCTGTCATTTTACAGATGAAGTCGCTGCGACTTGGGCCGGTGCAGATGTTCCCGTTCCTGGACCCGCCCAAGCCGACGATGATCAAGCAGGGTTTCAAGACACTGCATGAACTGGGCGCAGTCGACGAAGATGGCGTGCTCTCAAAAATCGGTTGGCAGTTGGCCACGTTCCCCGTCGACCCGCGTGTGGCGCGCATGCTCATAGCCGGCCATGCTGAAGACGCCTTGGATGAAGTGTTGGTCCTTGCTGCTGCGATGAGTGTCCAGGACCCGCGTGAAAGACCAGCTGAGAAGAAGGATGCTGCGGACGCTGCCCATGAACAATTCAAAGACGAAAGCTCCGACTTTCTTTCATTGCTTAAACTCTGGAAGTTCATCCGCCAGCAGCATCACAAACTCTCACGCAACCAGTTCCGTAAATGCTGTAAACAGAATTTTCTTTCGCACACACGCATCCGCGAATGGATGGATGTCACCCAGCAACTCACCGAACTGTCACGTGACCAGAAATTACACAAACATTCCCGCAAAAAAGCCGCGCCGCCGGATCGGATTCACCGCGCGTTACTCACCGGCCTGCTCGCTCACGTTGCAGCAGTTGATGACGGATACACCTACCGCGGGACCGGTGGCAATAAACTCTTCATCTTCCCCGGCTCCGTGCTATTCAAAAAGAAACCGCAATGGTTCATGGCAGCCGAACTCGTTGAAACAGGCAAACTCTACGCACGCACCCTCGCCCCCATCGACCCCAATTGGCTTGAACCCCTAGCTGGACACCTTGTCAAAAAGTCCTACAACGATCCGAGATGGGATCGCAAATCAGGTCGCGCGCTGGTCAACGAAAAAATCACACTACTCGGACTCACCATCGTTGCCTCGCGTCGCTGCCCAATGGATCGCTACGACAAAACCAAGGCACGTGAGATGTTCATTCATCACGGGCTGGTCGAAATGGATCTTGAATCCAAAGCGCCCTTCATGCTGCATAACCAACGCCTGCTCAAAAAAGTCCAGCAAATGCAGGCAAAAGTCCGCCGACATGATTTGCTTGGCTCGCAACAACAACGTTATGACTTCTTCGATGCCAAGCTTCCTGCGGATATCACCAACGAGCCACGCTTTGAAAAATGGCGTCGGCAGGTGGAACACAAACAGCCCAAACTCCTGTGCATGAAACTCGAAAATTTTCTGGCACCTAAAGCCGAGAAAATCGACAGCAAATACTTCCCCGACAAAGCGGAAGTCTTCGGCACCAAACTCAAGCTGTCCTACCGCGCGGACTTTGGGCATGTGGATGATGGCGTCACCGCGTCTGTCCCCGTCGATGTGGTCGGTCAACTGGATGAAGACCAACTTCATAAACTCGTCCCCGGTTTGCTTGAGCAGAAAATCGATGCCCTGCTTCGCGCGCTACCCAAGGAAGTTCGCCGACATTACATTCCCATTGCGCAGACCGCCAAAAGCTGCACGCCCATCGTTGCGCTCTCGGGCATGCCGCTGACTGACGCGATCTGTGAAGCATTGCAACAAGTCGCAGGCTTTGCGCCCAATCCCAAGTCGCTGGATTTATCCATCCTGCCAGAGCATTTGCAAACCAACATCCGCGTCGTTGACACGCGGGGTAAGACTTTGGCCAAGGGGCGCGATCTGGCCAAAGTCCGCGAAAAGGTTGGTTCACAAATCGGTGAGCGTTTAGCCAAGGCACATCACCCCAAGTTCACCAAAACAGGCTTAAAACGCTGGGATTTTGGTGATTTGCCGATCCAGGTGATGACCAGGAGCAAAGGCATGAGCCTGCCGGGTTATCCAGCGTTGGTGGATTGTGGGAACTCAGTGAGTCTGGAACTCATGGAGTCCGAAGAGGCCGCGCGACAAACGCACCGCAAAGGTCTACTCCGCCTGTTCGTCTTACAGATTGGCGATCAACTCAAACAACACGTTGAGCAACTTCCGGGGGTCAATCAGTTGGCCATCGACTTTGCGACCCTGGGTGACAAGAAGCTTCTCATGCGTCAACTCAGTGAACGTGCTGCGATGATGACGTTCCGGGTTGATGATGCGGACATTCGCAGCAAGGCCGCCTTTGCCAAGCGGTTTGATGAGACGTGGGGCAACCTTGCGAGCAATGTCAAAAAGCTTGCGACACTGGTTGGGCAGATTCTTGAGTCTCGCAGACAGGTCGATGTCTGGCTTGAACATGATTGGCCGGCAAGCAGCATCGACACCATTGAGATGATCCGTTGGCAGCGTGACAAGCTTGTCCCCAACGACTTTATCACGCAGATCCCTGATCCCTGGCTGACGCATTTACCCCGGTATTTACAGGCGATGGCAGACCGCCTGAGTAAACTCGCAGAGCGTCGATACAGTCGTGATGATGAACTCTACAGCCAACTCCAACCCTACGAACATGCATGGTCGAACCTGACTCATGAGCAGCAGGATTCACCAGCTGGCGAGAAATTTTTCTGGATGCTCCAGGAGTTTTACGTCGCGTTATTTGCTCAACATTTAGGGACCGGCCAGACGATCTCTGCCAAACGGTTGGACAAGCAGCTTGCCAAAGCACAGCGAAAATCCGAGCAGGTCACCGTCAAAGCTGAAGTGAGTAACACACCGCAGGTCAAAGACGCGATTGATGATCTGGTCAAGAAGTTCGGCGATCCTTTTGCGTCATGACGCGCGTTTATTCAATCTCAATCGGGATCGTCAATTTGTTATTGCTCTCATCGTCTTCGCGGAAGCGATCCTGATCATCGACGTGGGCGGTGAGAGTATGTTTACCTTGGATGGCGATCCAGTGTTTTTTCCCAGCAGGGCCGGCGTTGGCGGTGAGTGTGATTTCCTGACCGGGTGCCAATGGTGTCTTGTAACTGTCTGCCCAGCAGACCACGCGCTTATCGATTCGAAAAGCAATACCGTGTGTGATGGCTGGTGATGGGTATTTGCCGATGTTCTTGATGGTGGCTTTGAACGTGACTTTCTCACCGACTTGTGGCTTTTGTGGTTGCATGGTCACATCGGTCACGATGATGTCGGGGAAGGTTGCCTCGGTCATTGCCACATGTTTGGCAGGCTCAGAGACATTGCCATGTTCATCTACCGCGGTGACGGTATAGGTGTATCCAAGTCCGGGGAGGGTGATGGTGTCGTGGTACTTATTTTGAGTTGTGAAGCCGATGACCTGTCCCAAGCGGGTGACGAAATAGCCTTTGATATCAGGGCTTTTTGACGGTGCATCCCATGCCAGTGATACGTCATGCGTCGTGGCAGACGAGGTAAGATTCCGGGGTGAACCAATCGTCTGCGTTTTGGCATCAGGGAGTTTGAAACTGACGATGAGCATGTCATCGGGAACTTGCAGTTTCAGATGCGCTGAGGGTTGTACCTGATCCAGTGGTTGATCTGAATGAATCGGTTGATAAAGCTTGACGGTGTTCATGGGAACATTGGGCAGGCTCACAGTCACCGCGACATCGGGGTTGTAAATGTTCTTGCCATAGTCGGGATGATGCACGTCCTGATTATAGACTTCGACATCATTCCAGAGCAGCAGGTAATACGTGCCATCACCTTTTTGGATGAGCATGTGATGGAGCGTATCAACCGACGAATTGATGGACAGGTCCAATGCCTTGGGAGAAAAATCAGCATCGTTGTCATTGAGAATCGTGATGAAGTTTTTCATGGCGGTATAAGCCGCAGTGGGAGCCATGTAATAGGTGAGTAATCCGAACTTGGCTTCTGCACGTTTACCACTTGCATTCTGGTGTTCGTGGGTGCAGATGAATTCGTAGATATGTGTCCGAACGACGCCTTGTTTGAAGTACTCTGTAAGTAGACGTGGGATGAGTTTGGCTTTCGCCCAATCGGTGGTGCCCTGTGATTCTCGCGAGCCCATGCCGTAGGCGGTGTGGTAACCGGCTTCTGTGGCAATGACGGGTCTGGCGATCTGACCGATTTCCAGAAGTTTCTGCGCGTTGTCCAGTTTATGCTGCAGATGCGATGGACTGCGCCCGTTGGGATAAGAATGGATCACCGCGTAGTCGAAACTGTTTAACGGATACAGTGGCGTGTTGTTACCCATGTAAGCCGTGGAGGTGGCGATGACGGGAATACGCTTGAGGATTGGATCATTTTTCACAGCCTGATACAGATCATTCTGGAATAGTCGTGTCGCATCGGGGAAGCCCTTTTTATCCTCGTAATTGATTTGCCAGAGATTGCTTTCGTTGGGACCTTCAATGGCAGCCACCGCATCGGGATGCTTTCGTATCAACGATAAATACGTCTCCATCTCCGGCATGACAATGGCTGTGGTCTTGATACCAAGCTCGTTATAAATTTCGACGTTTCGTTGCGTGAAGCGATCGCGGATATAACGGACCCCCAACTCCTTGAGCATCTTTTTGGCTTTAGGAAACTCCTTGCCATAAGGCGTATCGTTGTACGTCCAATGCGTACACACACCAATGGACTCAATCATGTCATCGGCACGGACAGCCGGTTCCATGGCATGGGTTGGCAAAGCAAACACGGTAAGCAAAGTCGATACGATAACGGCCCAACACGTTTTCATGGTGTGTCCTGTCATACTGCTTGATGGTCAAGGGTGAGAATGAAAGTTGGTGGAGTAGTTCCTGACATCGCTCGAAACATCCGAGCGGAAAATCAATCAATAATAGGAAGCGCTGTAACCCAACGCGATGTAATTCTTTTCCGTCGCATTGGTCTTGACGAAGCTGTCCATGTTCATGGTTTTGACATGGCCATCAAGAAACGAAGCGTTGAGATTGGCATTGGTGTCTTGCCCCACAAAAATACTCGTGGACATGTGACGGAAGGCAAGCATGCGCATGCGTGATAGCTGCTCGCTGGCAGGCTTGGAAACCAGCGTGCGTTCAAAGTACCAGTGATAACCAAACGTGCTACCCCCTGGCCCGAGTACACCGCCGGGCAGCGCATCAGCAAACAAAACAAATTCCGACGGCGACGGTAGACGACCTTGTTTGAGGTATTGGTAACTGCCATAGTGATCGTCGTTGGAGTTGGTCGTGATGCTTGCCTTGGTGCAACTGGAAAGATACGCAACCGTGTAACTGGTCTGCATGCGATTACCCCACCATGATGCATTCTCATTGGGCAGGCCAAACTCCGAAGTACCTTGCGGGCATTGGTAAATCGGGATGTTGCGACCGGACTCTGTGGTCAAATCCACATGGGCACTGAGATAGCTGGCAATACTGTGATGCCAGTTGGCGCTGGCAGGATTGTTGGTGTTCCAACCGGGCAACACATCCTTGAAGTCCGAGGTGTACATGCTTCCTGCAAGCTGGATTTGTTTGAGTTGACTCATACATGCCATGGTGCGCGAAGCATCACGCGCTGCACGCAAGGCAGGCAGCAGAATCGAGATCAGCAGTGCAATGATGGAGATTACCACCAGCAATTCGATCAAGGTAAAACCGCGTGATCGGGATCGAGGTTTGTTTTGCATGTTTACTGTCCTGTAATCACGAGCTTGGGTTGGACCATGACCAGTTGTGGCTCTGCCGGTAACGCACCACTGATACGCTCTTCGAGCAATTCAACCATGGCCCGGCCGGTGGCATCGGGTTGTGTATCCACGTCAGCAATGGGATGTTTCAAAGGTCCATCAGTCGGCCAGCGTCGATGCCAGACGTTGTCAAAGCCGCATATTTTCAAATCACGATTGGGATCAATGCCCAGAATCTCACAAGCGCGCGCGGTGGCCTGCAAAATGGCGTCGGAGATGCAGACGATGGCATCGAACGTCTCACCGTTTTTCAAACGTTCCGCCAGATAACTTGCAATCCAGCGCCCAAGCATCTCGCGCAGGGTTGCAGCATGCTGCTCATCCATGACAGGTTGTTTGGGCCAATGCAGAACGGGGGTTGGTTCGACGTTGTGCCCCATGCATGCCTGCTCAAAACCGGCGTTACGCATTTGCAGCCAGTAGACATCCGGGGCCATGTTTCCCCAAAGTCTGAGAATGTTTTGACAGCCCTGTTCCAACAGCCAGTGGGTCATCGCATACATCCCCTGCTGCTGATCGACGAACACACGGTCGAAGGATGCCAAACAAGGCGAATTGCCATGCACGACAACCGGGACGTTGCGCTGCTTGAGTTGGTTGAGGATGGCTTTGCCCGCATCACTCTGGGCCAGTTCATGGGTGGCAATGATGCCTGAAAGTCGCTGCTGCTTGATCCATTGGATGGTTGCTTCGTCAACGTTATCAGGATTGAACTGAATCAGATGCGAACCCCGGTCGACCACCTGCTTGCGGACGCTGTATTCAATGCGGTCGGCTGAAGCGTTGGGCTCCCAGTTGGCTGCATCCTTGTACGTGAGTATGCCGATGGTCTGAGCCATGGGTGTGAGTGTCTGCGATTCATCACCGACCACGAGATAGCCGCGCGGCTCATTGCGTTTGAGTTGGCCCCGCCGGGTCAGCTCGATCAACGCAGCACGAAGCGGCGTTCGTGAGACATTCAGATCCGCCGCAATCCGACGTTCCGAAGGCAGCAGTTCCCCCGCCGGCCAATGTCCCTGATTGAGCATCTCCTGGAGCTTGGCCAAGGCAAATTCGGTGGTGTTTGAAATCGTGGTCAAAGCTGAAATCCCATCATAAAAACCATTGGTTTTTTGGTTTTAAAATGGTATTCACCTAGAACCAAGGAGTCAATCCGATGATGTCGGCAACCGACAACAAAAACACTTAAACACTATAATAATAATTGTTTAAATCTAAATTTATTATCTCAAAAATTGCCGATCCATTCACCGCCCAGCAAACATTCCTGGGAACAATTGATTGAACAGATACCACGATTCAACAAGTAAATCGGGGACGGTTTGAACCTGTCGTCCGATGTGTTCGACAAAATGCAGCGTGTATAACCGACCATCCGTCCGGTCCGTCATCCCAAGGTTTTCAAGTAACGGCCTGACATAACACATGCAACTTGGCGCGATACCGTTCAGAGCATCGAGTGAAAAGCAATCATCATCAGCATGAATCAACGCAGCATCGATGCTATACATCTCTGCCAAGGCCATGCGTGCAGCAAGAATGAAATCGTGCGGTATCAGCGGTTGATCTTGAGGGATATATTGAACCGACACATCATCAAGATCGCTTTGATCAGATTGATTGAGCAAGCTGATCTGGTATTGCTCAATCGCTCGGATAAATTGCTCGTCTGACATCGTGGCACGCGTCATTTGGGATCGCTTACGACGTCTTGGGAATACAAAGACATACAGAACCAAGCACCACACAAAAGGAAACAGGAACAGAGTCAAAATCATGCATTGAAGCACAGGCTTGGCTGATCCCGGAAAAACATAATGCATTGCCAACGCCAGAGCCAACGCGAGTGGAATCGCGATAATGGCAGGTAAACGCGTCAAACTCATATACCGCGGATAGCCTGACCACAGATAAGCGTGAATGCTCTTAGCCATCACGCATCAGTGTATCGACTTTAATCCACTTATCCCCAACCGTCTGAAACTTATCCCCATGCTTTGTGGAATACCTTCATCACACCGTCAATTCATGACTTAAAATCGCACTTCTTTTTTTCCACATTCCACACAGTTATCCCCAATAACTCGTGGATAAATTTTCCTTGAGCGCGCAAACCTCGTGTTTAACAATGACTAAACAATGTCAAGCCCCAAACCCACCTTCCAAGGCAGTTGAATCACACGCCCCGGAGATTTATCTTGCAACCAGTGGCAAAGGAATGCTGCATAACACAACTGGTAAGCACAAGGCAATTGATCATCTTTTTTATTCGTTTCGGGGATTCACGGGGTGTCATTGCCAGTCTGAGCAAGTGCATCAAACAACTTGCAATGTGTTGCTCCTGTCTGGTCTTTCTGGCCAGCTGGGGTTGGACGGATCCTATCGGTGTTGGGAACCTTGGCCACTGCCATCCCAACGTTCACACGTATAAACACGTCACAGGCATGAGGCCTGCGGCGTCATGCACGGAATAGAGGGATTCGTGACAGCTACCACGACGGCGCAATCCGTTTGCGCTCGCATTGCCGAGCGACTGGCACACCAACTGGGACAATGGAAGGTGGACTTATGGTTCCCCAAGGCAGCAAAGCTTCAATATGACGAAAACACCGACAAACTGAACCTGGCAGTGCCCAGCGAGTTTGTCGCACGACGCATCGGTAAACAGTTCATGGGCCAGATCCAATTGGCTGCAGAAGGTGAACTGGGTGCCAGCGTCGAACTGGATATCCAAGTTCGCCCGGAGTTGTTTGACGCATCACCGCGCACCGGCCCAGCACAACAGGCAGTCACACAGGCTCAGCAGGCGTTGGACGCCAAGGCACCGGTCCTCAGCCGTGCGGTCCCCTCGTCCATCTCTCGCCCGTCACGTCGCCCGTGGAACCTGCGTTACAAGCTCGATGACTTCGTTGTCGGCCCGAGTAACGAACTGGCTTTCGCCGCTGCCAAGGGCATGACCGACCCCACGCAGGAAACGCACGCAGGCCCGCTATTCGTCTTCGGCGGATGTGGCCTGGGTAAGACGCACCTGCTCCAGGGCATCTGCAATCAAATGCTCGATCAGGACAAAGACGCTCGCGTCATGTACGTCACCGGTGAAGCGTTTACCAATGAGTTTCTCACCGCAGTCCGCACCAACAAGATTGACGGTTTCCGTCGCAAGATGCGTCGCCTTGAGATGCTCTGCATTGATGACATCGACTTCATTGCCAACAAGCAGGCCACGCAGCAGGAATTTTTACACTGCTTTGATGCACTGGAATTGGCGGGCTCAAAAGTCGTCCTCGCATCCGACAGTCATCCCAAGTTCATCGAGCAATTCTCCGAATCACTGACAAGCCGCTGTGTCAAAGGCATGGTGGTTCAGGTTCACGAACCGGACTTGGCAACGCGAGCCAAGATCATTGTCGCTTTGGCGCAACGCCGGAACATGCTGCTTAATGAAGCAGCCATCCAACTCATTGCTGCCCGTTGCATTGGCTCGGTCCGAGAGATTGAAGGCGCACTCACCCGCGTGCATGCCATGGCCACGTTGATTCAACGCAACGGTCAATCCGGCCCCGTTGCCATCGGCCCAGCGGTGGTCAATCAGACCTTTGCATCCGAGCGACAGACGCGCGTCAATCGCATTGTCCACTTTGACAGCATTGCGGATGTTGTTTGCGAACAATTGGCCATCGACCGCAATCAAGTCAACGGCCCGGGTCGTCATCGTGACATTGTGCTTGGCCGCAACATCATGGTGCACTTGGCCCGCGAGATGACCTCGATGAGCTTTCCTGAAATCGCCCGAGCGATCAAGCGGTCGAGCCATTCCAGTGTCGTTGCCGCTGCCAAGCGATTGGCTGAACAACTCAAAAAAGACGAATCCCTGATTCATCCTGCAACAGGCACATTGATGCCGTTGTCAGAGATGATTGAACGCTGCCGACAAGCCATTTACCGCGTCGGCTAACCCCCGGAAGCCCCGGAAGCTTTCCCCTGTGAAGTCGAAAAGCATGGGGAGAGTCGCACCGTTAGCACCACTGGATGTGACCGGCGTTGGGTCCAGGTTAAAACGCCGGTTGAACATCCAACACCTGTGAGGCACAAGACGGGTTGAGAGAATGAGTTTGGAGTAACGAATCACAGGGAGGTGAACACGCCGCCGAGGCAATAACTCGGCGGCGTTGTTTGTTATAATTGAAACACAATAATATTATCCACTCAGGGATTTTAAAAATGGCAAAACCATTTATCTTTACATTAATGCCCTTTAATGAGCAATTTAACGATATTTATCAACTAGGCATAAAAGAAACTTGTCACGCTTTTGATACCTATTGTGAAAGAGTTGATGAGCAAGTCTTCCAAGGCAGTATTGTAGATCGAATATTTAATCAAATATCAAAAGCTGATATCATCATTGCCGACATGAGTGGCCAGAATCCAAATGTCTTTTTCGAAGTGGGATATGCCATAGCATTAAATAAAAAAATTATTCTCTTAACAAATGATGCCAATGACATACCATTTGACCTTAAACATTATGCACATATCGTTTACAACCACAGCATACAAAAATTAAAAGAAATGCTTCAAAAACAGGTTCGTTATTACCTTGACTCACCAGAAAAATCGATAGCAGAAATGCGTTTTGGCTTGAGCCTTTATATTGATGGCAATCAATTAATAGAAAATACAACAACAAACATATCAATATCTGCCAGTAAAAACAGAATTTACCTTTCAATACGAAATGATTCGTCCGAAACATTTTACAACAACGAAATAAAAATCGGAATAATTGGAGATAATGCGGTTTGGGAAGATGATAATTTTCGCACAGTTGTGATGCCCGACAACAATACCATGTATATAACAGAATGCCATTCAACAGTTTTTCCCGAAGCTATAGAAACTTTTGAAATTTACACTCCATACCACTCCGCAAACGACAAAGACATATTTTTCAAAATATTCACAAAGTATGGACCCCGTGAATTTGGAATACACTTAACCTTCACACCTGTCCCTCAAGCCACATAGTAAAATTTATCAATTCTCACCCATCCGCCACAAGTATCCGTGGCAGCTTTTCGTGGTCCGCCAAGACCTGCACGTTTTTGTAGCCGTGTTGGGTGGCTAAGTCCATGACGTCGAGTTTGGTGCAACTGGCGATTTCGATGAGGAGTTGGCCGGGGTTATTCAACACCTGTTTGGCTTGCTCGATCAGGGGGCGGACAAATTGCAGACCGTCTTTGCCACCCCGCAGCGCTGTGACCGGTTCGTAGTCTTTGACGTTGGGGGCGACATCATCCCATTCGTGATCGGGAATGTAAGGCGGGTTGGAAATCACATACTCAAAACGATGCTTGAGGACCGGCGAAAGCAAATCACCTTGATGAAACTCAATGCGATCAGCAACACCGATTTTTTCAGCGTTCTCCTTGGCAACGGCTAAGGCATCGCTGCTGATATCGGTGGCAACGACATGCGCTTTGGGCAGGTTTTTAGCTAACGTCACCGCGATGGTGCCACTTCCTGTGCCGATGTCTGCGATGACCGGTGAACCAAAGCCGGGGGTGTTGCGACAGTGCCGGATCACGTGGTCGATGATCGTCTCGGTACTGGGTCGGGGGATGAGTGTTGCAGGCGTGACCTTGAATGTGAGTCCGTAAAACGGCGCATGTCCGACAAGGTAGTCCACCGGTTCGTCTTTGGATGCGCGCTCGACGAGTTCACGGAACGCAGCCCGTTCGAGTTCCGATGCAGGGCGATCCTGATCCATGTACAGCTTGATGCGTTGCACCCCCAGCACATGCGACAGAAGCATCTCCGCACAGAGGCGCGCATGCTCCATGTTGCGTTTTTCAAAATGCTCGGTGGTCCAGTTGAGCAGTCGCCTTGTTGTCCAGACTTGGGCAGGTTTCATGCGCGTATTGTATGTGAATTTCGGATTTCGGATTTCGAATTTCGGATGTGCGCAAGCGAAAATTATTCACCCTTGTATGAATCAACACCAATTAATGATTCAAGCAAGAGCAATACCGCTTTGACAGGTGCTTGTATTCACGTGCCAGCAAAAAACGCTTGCGTAAATCCGAAATTCGAAATCCAAAATCCGAAATTGTCTTACAATGGTCTGTATGCAGGTTGCACTGATCACTGATGACATCTGGCTTGACGAGGAGCCGGGGCAGTTCAAGCATCTGATTGTTGGATTGCTTGATGAGAATGTCCGCGTGGTGCAGGTGGTGCCCGAGGGGACCGACGATGAGTATCTGACCAGCTTTGGGCAGAAGCTGCACTACGGACGCCTGGGCAAGCTTAAATTTAGACGTTGGTTTTTGAAGCGTCTTGCGGAGAAACTCCAACCGATGGAAGTCTCAGTGCTCCATGCGTTGGAAAGTCGCTGCTGGCGTGGGACGTTGGAGTTGGCGGTAAAGATGGACCTGCCTGTGGTCCTGAGTTTATCCAGTGGCCGTGATCTGGATCTGGCTGCCAAGCTGCATAAGTCTTACCGTCAGGCGCGGGTTGCATGGCTTGCTGCGACCGAACCGCTCAACCGTGGCCTGCGGGATCGCATTGGCAATGAAGCATCGGTTCAGACGGTGCGCATCGGTGTTCACCTGCCGGAGAAACCCAATTTTCAATCTCCCAACCTCACCCCGGATCATCAGCAGGAACAGGAGCACATCCCCTGCCTGATCGTCACTGGCAACGGCACGTTCGACAGCGCTTACGAACAACTGTTCATGGGGCTGACGCACGTCATCGCCAAGCATCATTATCTGCAGGTTTTCCTGGATATTCAGGGACATGATCAACACAAGTTCTGGCATGCCGCCAAGAAGCGGGGGCTACTCCCGAACCTGAGCTTCGTCCCGCACCGCACGGGTCATCGGGACCTGATGCTTCACGCGGACATGCTCATCGCGCCCCAGGCTTTGGGTGATGCGCGATCGTTGACATTACAGGCCATGGCACAGGGCATCCCGGTCATCGCGCAAATCGACCCATGGCTTGATTACCTCGTCGATGGGCAAACCGCACGCTTACTGGATCGACCCGACGCGGACCATTGGCAGCGCGTACTCTGTGAGTTACTTGCTGATCGGGATCAACTGCAATTCATCAGTCGGCGGAGTCGCGAATGGATTGATGAGTATCATGTGCCTGCTCAACAGGTGCTCGAAACCATCAGCGTGTACCGACAACTCAGTGGCGAAGCGATCCCGTTTAACCCGGAGATCACATCGTAGCTCGAGCACAGCCCCCCGGAATATGTCAATGCGGTACACGGTACAGGTCACGCGAACCCAAAAACAATGCACCAGATTTATATCAGGTGCTCAACATCGATTTGAAAGTGCATCATCATGTGGATTGCAAAAGACGTTGCGAGTTTACGCGAATATCGTGCCAAGGCACACGGGCGTGTGGCATTGGTGCCAACCATGGGCGCGCTGCATGATGGGCATGTCTCATTGATCAAGCGTGCACACGAAATCGGGCACACCGTCATCGTGAGTCTGTTCGTTAACCCGACTCAATTCGCACCGCATGAAGACCTGGAAAAGTACCCGCGCCCGTTTGAAGCGGATGTCAAAAAATGCCTTGATGCAGGGGTCGATGGACTCTTTGCCCCGACGGTGGATGCGATGTACCCCCCGGAGGTTGTTGGCTGTGATGTAAACGTTCCCGAGCTTGCACAGGTTCTCGAAGGCGCTTCTCGGCCGACCCATTTTGCAGGGGTGTGTCGCGTGGTGGCCAAGCTTTTTAACATGGTCAAACCGCATGCAGCCTGCTTTGGGATGAAGGACTATCAGCAGTTGACGATCCTGCGCGCGATGGTCGAAGACCTTGCGTTTGATATCCAAATCGAAGCCTGCCCGACGATCCGTGAAGATGATGGTCTGGCGATGTCTTCGCGCAATGTGTATCTGGAAGGTGATCAACGTCAGCATGCACTGGGCTTATCCAAGGCACTCAAGGAAGCGGTGCAAATGGTCCATACTGGCGAGTCGGACCCCGCGATTATTCAGCAGGTGATGAAGCAGGTCATGCAAGCCCATCACGTTGCTGTGGACTATGCGGTGATCCGACATGCACACACGCTGCGCGAACTGGACAACATTGACATTTCACTCAGTGGCAGCATCGTCGCCCTGGTGGCAGGCAAAGTCGGGAACGTGCGCCTGATTGATAACATGGTGATCAAAGCAACCCCATAACGTCACATCACGCAACCAAAGCCGTGTCGCTCCCGCGGCACGGGTTGCCTTGTTGCATCATCAACACAGAGACCCGTGACTCAGGAGAGTCACGGCTTTGAGGGACGAACACTCACGCGGATACATCGCAGGACGCGCTGGCGTTTTGTTTTTCATCGAGAATGTAGATCATGGCCGTCTTCTTCTCACCGCGTGCAAAGCCCATGCGTTGGTAGAGTTTGCGGGCGGGTTGATTTTCCTGATCCACGGCCATGAGAATCTGACAGGCGTTGTGCTGGGCGGTGATGTTCATGGCATGTTGCATGAGTTTTTTACCCAATCCCTGCCCGCGAGCTGCCGGCGCGAGCCCCAGGTAAACCAACTCCAAAGCGCTGCGGTGAGCAATGCGATTCAGCAGCATCACACCCAAAGGCGTATCACCGTCATACAACGCAAACCAACGCGATGGATCAAACTCACCGGCTGCCATATGGCCTGCAATGACATCGTTGATATCACGGACACCCAGCAGTGCAGGGCAATCCAGCGTGTCGACATAGCTTGCCAAAATCGCATCCGCAAAGCGTTGGCGGTTGTTTTCCGACCAGTTGTACACGGTGATGTTGTCCCCGAGATTCAACTTCTCTGACGTACGATCCGAAGCCGTGACATAACGCTGCATGTAAATCAGGTGAGCCAGATGCTTGAAGCCGGCCTCTTCCAAAGCCAGTAACTCAAAGCGTTGGTTGGCTTCGAGCAACGCCTGGATGATGCGGGTCTGCTTGCCATCCTGCACCTGGCAGGCGTTGGCCACGAGCTTGCCCATGGTCTGAACATGCTTGCGGGCCGGGACACTGCTCATAAACGCCATGCACGTCTTGCCAGCCGAGGGAACCAGCAGCAGCGATGCCTGAATCAGATCCAAGTGGCACGCGGCCCAGCATTCGTCGATGTTCATGTCCTGCTGATTGGCAAAGTTGACGAACTGCTTGACCGCCGGGTCCGTGCTGTCGGGTTTGCCGGTCAGAAGCATGCCCAGGGCAGCACGATGCATTGGCCCGTGGACACGGAGATACCGCATCGCATCAGGCTTTTCGTAATCGAGCATGGTTGAATCCAGCGTTGCCATGGGGCATCCCAAAAAAATCTTACAAGTCAGAAGACTCTGATAACAGTTGTGAGTCATCACGGACGGCTTTACAATATCATACCCGACCGCAACCACTGTCAGTATAGGAAGCAAAACATGAAAATCACGCGACTTTGCGTTGCGATGCTGACTTTGTTCATCATCACTGCGTCCAGCCAGGCCGCCCCCGAGCCGCAGATCGTCCCCTCCGACTACCAGTTGGACTTCGACTATGCTGCCCCGCAACCCATTGCCATCCGCAGTCCCAAGGGCAATATCCAGTGGTACTGGTACCTGGCCTACACCGTGACCAACCAGACGGGTAATGATCATCTCTACATCCCCGATGTCACCGTCTCCTATGACAATGGTGAAATCGTGCAGGCTGGTGCGGACATCCCTGCGTCGGTGTTCAAGGCGATCCAGAAAAAGGAACGCAACCCGTTGATGCTCAGCCCGCTGCAGGTTGTCGGTGAGTTGCTTCAGGGCAAAGACTTTGCCAAGACCTCCGTGGCGATCTGGCCGCACTTTGGTAAAGACGTCAAGGAGATGCGAATCTTCATCGCAGGTCTGAGTGGTGAAACCGCCAAGCTCAAGATCAAGGATAAAAAGCAACCCGTCCTGCTGCGCAAAACCCGCATGCTCATCTACGATGTCCCCGGCACGGGCACCCACCCCCAATACCAGGACATCAAACGCAAGACCGACACCTGGATCATGCGATAAGCATCCAACGCAAATTTCAAATCAATTCAATCCCATGAATGCATCCGCGTTCGTGGGATTTTTTTCAAGACATTTTTACCGCAGAGGCGCAGAGAACGCAGAGTTAAGAGTGAAGAAATTTATTTGATAGCCACCTCAGGCGAGCCGCGGTGTGTCACCTTTCCCTTATACACATCTTGACCCGTCACCCGTTATCGAACGATTAGATATTTAACGCGAAGGCGCGAAGAGCACGAAGGACGCGAAGAAAGGCATATTTTGATCAAGTAAAGAGCCACGCACGAAGTAAGTGGTTGTTTTGAATGTATCGTGTTTAAAGCAACCACTGACTTTGAGCACAGCTCTTTCTGTCTTGTCTTCGTGTCCTTCGTGATCTTCGCGCCTTCGTGTTAAAAACAAATCGCACAGCATGCCATACCATGGGATTCATTCACATTGAGCGACTGATCAGCAGGGCTGGATTCAAGCAATTTGTGTATAAGGCAAAGGTGTGTCACCGCGGGCTTCGACGTAGTCGAAATCAGTTTCTCAAGTACCTCATCGAATCAATCACATTTGAGCTGCGCTCAATCCCGCATCGACACGACACGGCTCGCCTGCAATGACATGTTAAATCGTTTCTGTCTTACCTCGCTCTTACCTCTGAGTCTCTGTGACTCTGTGGTAAAAGCCATCAACTTGAATCACTCTGACGGCCGACTGCCACCTGCAACCAATTTCATCGCCAATGACGGGCTGAGCGCCTTGACCCAATCGAGCATGCGATAATGTCCGGGCACGCAGAGTTCGAGCTTGGGCTTGTCCAACAGCTTCACAATTTTCTTAACCGCCTTCTCCACGGGGATACCATGCTTGGCAACCTGCTTTTGCATGTGCGGCGTGTCGTAACCGTGCGTGTCGAAAAACTCCGTCTTGATAATACCGGGGCAGACATAGGAAAAATGTACACCAATGCCTTGATGCTCAATAGCCAGACTTTGCGTGAGCGCAATGAGACCTGCCTTGGCAGCAGCATACGGGCCATGACCCCACGGGCCGAACTTGGCAGCAATCGACGCGATGTTAATCACGTGCCCATGATTGGCTTTGAGCATGCCCGGTAAGACATGATGAATCAACGCTGCAGGTGCGTGATAATTCACCTGCATGATCTGCTGATGCTCAATTTCAGTGAGTTGGGCCACCGGGCGATAGTCACCAAACCCCGCGTTGTTAAACAGTACATCGGGATGACCAAAATCATCCATCACCTGCGGGATGATCTGCGAAATCGCACTTGAATCAGCTAAGTCCAATGCCACCGCTTCCACGTTCGGCAACAACTCCGCCAACGCATCAAGTCGATCCTTGCGACGCGCGAATAACACCACGCGATTGGCGCGCGGTGAAAGTTGCTTGGCCAATTCCGCACCAATGCCACTGCTGGCGCCGGTGATCCAGATAATCGGTTGGGTAGGTGACATCGTTTCAAACCGCTTGCGGTTTAGCGCTCCATCAAAGTTTTAAATGATCTGTCATATATGACACATGCATCACACATTTAATCATGGTACTGTAATTAACCTGATGACGACGAATCCAAAACGAATTTTGATCACCGCCTTCGAACCCAGTGGCGATGCGCTGGCAGCAGGTGTGGTCCGCGAACTGCTCACCCGCGATCCCTCCCTGCAAATCCATGCGTTGGGTGGCAACAAACTCAAAGACGCGGGCGCCCAGTTGCTGGAACACACCACCGATCACGCAGCCATGGGACTCAGCGCGCTTAAGCAATTCAAAACCCATAAACAACGACTCAAAACGCTTAAAGCCTGGCTTGCTGACAACCCCATCGACATGCTCATCCCCGTGGATTCACCCGCTGCCAACTGGTCGATCTGCAAGTTGGTCAAGGACAATGTCAAAGGTGCAAAAGTGATTCACTTAGTCGCCCCGCAAGTCTGGGCATGGGCAGCATGGCGGGTCCGTCGATTGCAAAAATGGTCGGATGGCATTTTGTGTTTACTGCCGTTTGAACCGGATTGGTTTGCCAGGCACAACGTCCCTGCCACATTCATCGGGCATCCGGTGTTCGACCCCAACTGTCACGCGCCCGGCAGTGATGACGAAGCCCACGATTTACCGCAAAGTGAACTCCGACTGATCCTGCTCCCCGGCTCGCGTCGCGGTGAGATTGCAAAGAATTGGCCAACCATGGTGCAAGCCTGCCGTGAACTGCTTAAGCGGCATCCCGGTGATGATAAATTACAGGTCGTCGTCGCCGCATTGGATCAACGTTTGGCAGACATGATCAAAACCATCGCATCCGAACAAGGCTGTGATGATCTCTGGCAAGACCGCCTCCACCTGACCGTCGGCAAAACCGAATCCGTCCTCCGCTGGTCTAACGTCGCATTGGCCACCTCCGGCACGGTAACCCTCCAAATCGCCGCCCACGGCAAACCCATGATCGCCATGTTCAACGCCTCCCGCTTTTTGTATCACGCATTAGGCCGCTGGCTCGTCACCCAACATACGTTCACCTTGCCCAACCTTATCAGCGAGTGGCAGTCAGGCAACCGCGTCATCACCGAACTCGTCCCCCACTTCGGCAAAGTCCAACCCGTCATCGAAGAAGTCGACAAATTATTAGCAAACGAGGTAACTCGCCAACACCAACAAACGGAGTTAGCCAAGGTGATTGGTGCGTTTGACGGGAAAGTATTTTCAGTCGAAGCCGCGGATCAACTATTACAACGGCTATAACACAAATTATTCGTCATAAAATATATTTGACGAAACTTCCAATCCATTTTTCTGGAATAACTCAACCAACTGTTTTTGCATCAATTCGGCTTGTTCGATAGACATTTCCGATGCGATGCAAACAGAATCTCCATTTGCTTCTTGAACATCATGAAACCCATTGATTAAATCTGCGTGAATGCCTTCGATCACATACAAAGACGCCTTGGTGACATTTTTCACATTGCCTACCCATGGCGCTTCTGCGCTGTGACATTCGAGCATAACTGCTAAATGATTGTTAGACATGATTCATTCATTGTATCTGAAATATATGAATCGGCGCTAACAAGCTATCACGATTTTGTATCTTCGATGCAACAGCATCACGCCCCCGGAAGTGATGCAGCTATTGTTGATGCGTTAAGATACGACGTATGCTCATATTTGAAAATAGCTGCGACACTGCGTGTCGCTGAAACCGCATCGCGGTTTGATTCACTGACTCAACCCCTTCACCCACGTTTCCGACTTTTCTTCGAAGACCTGCCGAAACTTTTTCATCGCGTGTGTGAGTAAATCCGACTGCTGCTGGCGCATGAGTTTCACGACGCGTTTGACGGCTTTGTCATCCAGCTCATTGGTGCGTTCGTGGATTTGATCGGATAGTTCTGCAAGGTCGTGATGATCGCCCAGATCGTCAGCGATGGTTTTGAGTTTGCTGCGGAGTTTGTTGAGCTTTTTGTTCTCGGGGTTGTACTCGGCGAGTAACTCCAATTGATAGAGCAGATGCTTGACCCATTTACGGAAGCGGTGACATAACACGGCGTCACTGTTGGGGGCATCAGCCTGGACCTGTTTACCCAGGCGTCTTGCTTTGGCGTAGGTGTGTTCGAGGCGCTTGGCTAAATGGCGTTGCTGCTGCTTGAGGGTGAGGTCGTCCATGGGGTGATTGAGCCAATGCTCGTAGGCAAAGCTCAGCAGGTCGGCAATGCGCTGCCAATCCGGTTGGGGGTTGTCCTGTTGATCGTCTTGCACATCGCATGTCGCCCAGCGTTCCTGGAGGATGGCGACGCTGCCCATGGTTTTGGTCTTCTCGCGGTCCTGGCTCACCTGGGCGAGTTGGTTGAGCGTCTGCTGTTGGACATGTTGATCACGTGAACCTGCCAGCAGGCGACACATGTCGCGCACCCAATGGTCGGCCGTGCGCCAGGTCTCATCACCCCAGACGTCGCGCATGAGTCTGCCCCAGGCACGCAGTCGCTTGCCGGTGGTTCGCAGGTCGTGGATCACGGCCGGATCGTTGCGCGTCTCGTCACTGGCCATCGCCTGACAGTCGGTGATGGCGGAGAGCACACGCTGGCGAACTTGCTCAAATGTCAACGGAATTCGGGGCATGGTTGACGGTTTAAAAGGTGAATCGGACCAGGCATAAAAACACGTAACATTTTATCCGACAAATAACAATAAAGACATACTCATCAAGATTGATTGGGTTTTTAACAATTTGCAGCGTCAGGATTCAGGCGAGCCGACGCGTGTCGCGGCGGGATTGACCGCAGGTCAAAAAATGGCTGTCAATGTCGCGTAAGACACTCAAATTTGAGCTTTGCTCAACCCCGCGGTGACACACCGCGGCTCGCCTGACGCGTGCAATTCTCACCGCCTTGGGCTCGGATTCGTCATCGGACTTCCCAATTTCAGGGGGTGCTGCTACCATATATGGCTCGCTTTGCTCGACTCCGAACCGTTGCAGGGCGTCGAATTGGTGGAAATGTATTACGTTAACCCTCAACTGCGATGTACAGGAGATGAGCCGATGGCCCGTCCGATGACGATGACCGAAAAGATCCTTGCCGCCCATGCCGGCAAGACCGAAGTGACCCCTGGCGAAAACGTGTGGGTCGATGTCGATATCCTGATGACCCATGATGTGTGTGGCCCGGGGACCATCGGTATCTTCAAGGAAAAATTCGGTGCCGACGCCAAGGTCTGGGACAACACCCGCATTCCCATCATTCCCGATCACTACATCTTCACCGCTGAAGACAAGTGTCACCGCAATATTCAAATCCTTCGCGACTTCGTCAAGGAACAGGGCATCAAGTATTACTACGACCCTGACTTCCTGAACACCGAAGCCGGCAGCGGTATGCCCAACCCGTACCGCGATCCGAACAAGACTTCCTACAAGGGTGTCTGTCACAAAGCACTGCCCGAAGAAGGTCACTGTCGTCCAGGCGAAATCATGCTCGGTACCGACAGCCACACCTGCACCGCAGGCGCCTTCGGTCAGTTCTCCACGGGTGTCGGCAACACCGACGCAGCCTTTGCAATGGGCACCGGCAAGACTTGGCTCAAGGTCCCGCCCACCATGAAGTTCACCTTCCATGGCGCGATCCCTGCCTACCTCACCGCCAAGGACTTGATCCTCGCGGTCATCGGTCGCATCGGCTTCTCCGGCGCAACCTACAAAGCGATGTACTTCACCGGCAGCGGTATCAGTTCGCTGACCCTCGAAGACCGCATGACCCTCACCAACATGGCCATCGAAGCAGGTGGCAAGAACGGTATCTGCGATGTCGATGAAAAGACACTCGAATACGTTCGTGCTCGCTCCAACCGCCCCGACTGGACGGTCTATACCGAAGACGAAGGCGCGGAATATGAGTTCGAAGCAGAATGGGATCTCGAAAGCTTCGAGCCGTTGGTCGCTGCACCGCACTCGCCGGACAACACCAAAACGGTGAGCGAATGTAAAGACGTCAAACTCGACCGCGCTTACATCGGTTCCTGCACCGGTGGCAAGATCACCGACATGATCTTCGCAGCCAACATCTTGAGCGGCAACACCGTCAAGATCCCGACCTTCGTCGTCCCCGGCTCCACCGAAGTGCACTCAGACATGAAACGTCTGGGACTCAACGGCGAACCGGTCGGCCCTGGTGATAAGTGCATTGAGCAGATTCTGGTTGATGCTGGTTGTATGCTCGGTGCTGCCAGCTGTGCAGCATGCCTCGGTGGTCCGCAGGATACCTTTGGTCGTCTCAATGAACCGATCAACTGCATCAGCACCACCAACCGCAACTTCCCCGGCCGAATGGGTCACAAGGAAGCCGGCGTATACCTGGCAAGCCCGTTAACCGCTGCTGCCTCTGCCCTCACCGGCAAAGTCACCGACCCCCGCGAATACGTCACCGAAGCCATCCAAACCGGCACCGCAGGCGTCTGTTAAACCCTCGACCATCGCCCCAAAGCCGTGCCTCTCCTGAGGCACGGGTCGAATCCCTTGGAAGTTAATTTCACTTACAATCTCAGGGGCACCGATCACACCACGATCGTGCCCCTGTTTTTTTTGAAAATCATAAACGCACGAAAGACTCACACCATGAGCAGCGAACTTGCCTCCATGTACGTCCCAGCCGATGTCGAGCCGGATATCACCAAACTCTGGAATGATGCCAACGCTTTCCATGCGACCCCGGAAGATAAGGGTGTGCCTTACAGCATTGTCATCCCGCCGCCGAACGTCACCGCTGCACTGCACATGGGGCATGCGCTCAACAACACCTTGCAGGACATCCTCACCCGCTATCACCGCATGGTTGGATTCAATGCCATGTGGATGCCCGGCACGGACCATGCTGGTATCGCCACGCAAACCGTCGTCGACAAACGTCTGCAAGCTGAAGGCAAACCGGCTCTCAAAGAACACAAGCAGATGGAACTCAACGGAGAAGGTGGCCGCGACAAGTTCATCGCACTGGTGCAGGATTGGAAAGACGAATACGAAGGCCGCATCACCGACCAACTCAAAGCCATGGGTTGTTCGTGTGATTGGGATCGCCAGCGATTCACCATGGACGAAACCTGTGCCAAGGCCGTGCGTGAAGCGTTCTTCCAACTGTTCAAAGACGGTCTGATCTATCGTGGCAAACGACTGGTCAACTGGGACCCGGCAACCCAAACCGCGCTGGCAGACGACGAAGTCGAAATGCGCGACATCGACGGATTCTTCTACTACATGAAGTATCCAATCTGTGATGAGCAAGGCAATCTCACTGGTGAGTTTGCCACCGTCGCCACCACCCGACCCGAAACCATGCTCGGTGATACCGCGGTCGCAGTGAACCCCGACGATCCCAAGAACAAGCACACCATTGGCCAATTCGTGAAGCTGCCCATCGTCGACCGCATCATCCCCATCATCGGCGATGACTACGTCGTGATCGGTGATCCCGAATCCTCCGACGAAAAAGCGAAATTCGCCTCCGGCTTTTTGAAAGTCACCCCCGCCCACGATCCAAACGACTACATGATCGGCCAGCGTCACGATCTGCCCATCATCAACGTCATGGCATTGGACGGCAGCATCAGCATCACCCACGGTTGGCCGGAGAGTGAGAAGCCCGAAGCCAACGAAACGCTCAAACCCTTCGTCGGACTCTCGCGTGAAGAGGCTCGCAAAGCCATCATCAAATGGTTTGAAGCCAACGATCTGTTCGTCGAAAAGAAACCCTACAAACACAGCGTCGGCCACAGCTATCGCTCCCACGTCCCCGTCGAACCCTACCTCTCCGACCAGTGGTACGTGAAGGTGACCGATGATCGCCTTGCAGGTGCAGCACTCAATGCGATGTCGCCTACCCAACGCCAGCAGTCCGAAGGCTGCGTTTGGAAAGAGGGAGCAAGCTTCACCGAAGACACCGGCGAGTTAACGTTCTATCCCCCGCGCTATGCCAAGAATTTCCAAAGCTGGCACGAAAACATCCGCGACTGGTGCATCAGCCGCCAACTGTGGTGGGGCCATCGGATACCGGTGTGGACATTCAAGTTTAATAATGTAGGCCCACAAAGTTTCACGCTAGGTGAAAGGGAATCTGCATGGAAACAAACAGAAGTTCATCAACAGAAAATTGAACGAGCGATTTATGGCATATTTGAAGTTGCTGGTTTGCCAGACGAATCTTTCGTAAGGTGGACAGATGATCCTGAGACTTGTCATATCGTCGCTCAAACAGAAGCTGCAGGCCATTTATTAGAAAAATTAATTCAGTGGATTTCCCGGCCTGTTGTTAATGGTTCCCTTCAAGTCGAATATCCCGACACTGATATTTTCGACGAATACTTAAGTCAATTACCAGAATGTTTAGAAGCACATCAAGACCCCGATGTCCTCGACACATGGTTCAGTTCCGGACTCTGGCCGATGTCGACGATGGGTTGGCCGGAAGAAACCGACGTGCTTAAGACGTGGAACCCGTCGACGGTGCTGTGTACCGCGCGTGAGATTATCACATTGTGGGTTTCACGAATGGTCATGTTCAACCGCTATTTCCGCAAGGGTGATCTGCCGTTTAAGGATGTGTTCATCCACGCGATGATTCAGGACGGACACGGCCAGAAGATGAGTAAATCACTGGGTAATGGCGTGGACCCGTTCGACATCATTCACTCGCATGGCAGTGACGCGATGCGATTCACGCTGGCCAGCATGACCACGCAAACGCAGGACGTGCGCTTACCCGTGGACATGGTTTGCCCGCACACCGGCGAGAGCTTCACGCCCAAGTATGTCGGCGATGGACGTGGCCACAAGGTTGCTGCTCCCGTGCAGGACAGTCCCTCGGCCAAGGGCAAGAAGATGGTCTCCAGCTACGGCGTGGCGTCAGGCAAACAGGCTCCGACGGATGACATGCCCGCAGCCCGCAACACGAGTGAGAAGTTTGATCTTGGCCGAAACTTTGCCAACAAACTCTGGAACGCGGTGCGGTTCAGTCTGTCGAATATTGAGGGCATTGATGCAAATGCTTCCGGGGGCGATTTAACGCTGGCTGACAAATGGATTCTCTCGCGTTTGGCTCAAACCATTGCATCGACCACCAAGGCGATCAAGGGTTACGAGTTCAAGCCTTATGCTGACGGTCTGTACGACTTCATCTGGCGTGACTTCTGTGACTGGTACATTGAAGCCGTCAAGCCGACGATCAAAACCAATCCCGCACAAGCAAACGTGTTGACCACGGTGCTGGACACCATTTTGCGTTTACTGCATCCTGCGATGCCCTATATCACCGAGAAATTGTGGGAGCGATTGAACGAAGTCGTGCCCCAGCGTGGTGTCGAAGGTTTGCAACTGCCTGCAAGTGATCTACTCGTCAAAGCCGCCTGGCCCGTTGCGGATGAATCACTCATCGACACCGATGCGCTTAAGGAGTTCGACTTGTTGGTCGACGTGGTGACTGCAGTGCGTCAGGTGCGTACCGCATACAAGATTCCACCCCGCCAGCAGGTGGTGTGTTCGATCAAAGCCTCGGGCGAGAATGCGACTTTGCTTCAAGCTTCCGGGGGCGGGGGATTGCTTAAGACGTTTGCTGCGATCAGCGAACTCAACGTTGCAGCGGACATGACTAAACCACAGAACGCCGCCAGCGCGGTGTTGGGTGACATGGAAGTCTATCTGCACGACTTGGTGAATGCTGACGAAGAAAAGGAACGCTTGACCAAATTGATTGCCGATGCCGAAAAACAGGCCAAGGGTCTGGAAGGTCGCCTGTCCAATCCGAATTACGCAGAGAAAGCGCCAGCACATTTGGTGCAGCAGACGCGCGATCAACTCGCTGCCAAGCAAGCCGAACTCGAATCACTCAAGCAGCAGTTGGCGAGTTTGTAAATCATAAAGACGCGCATGCAAGTATGCATGCGGCTAGAGCAGATCGCGTCATTAATCGCCATACAGAAATTCGATTCGTCATTCCCACGCAGGCGGGAATCCAGTGGTATGTCGTTGATACTTGCAAATTTCACTGGACTCCCGCCTGCGCGGGAGTGACGGAATTGGGCGATTGTTGATGCAAATTGCTATATTGAATATCAAAACAAGTACGCGAGATTAATTTGCGTGCTTGTTTTGTTTATCGGTTGACAGATTTTTCAAGAGCCGCGAGCTTACAGTTCGCGCGTCTGCACGTGTCAACTCATTTTCCAGAATCGACGATCTTGTTGACACCCTCATACACCATCGACGCACCGACGGTGTCAAAGAGATTGTCATTTTCAAACGATTCCTCACAGTACACCGTATCCAATTGATCGTGTGTTGCTTCAAAGGTGACATGGTTATCATTAAATGCAATACTCCCACGCCATTCTGTCCGCCCAATGTCCGGCTGAGTGTGTATTCCCCGGATCGCATGATTCGCACCATTGGCAATTGCTCGATTGCATGCCACAGCTGCTTCAGAGTTAGACGTATCCCGCCATTCATTAAGACGGACTGACTTTATATCTGATAAATTAAGTAATGAAAATGAATACATGTCAGTTGTAACACGCCCCGCTTTCCACAGATACTTATCCACTGTCTCATCAGGGCTGATCAAATCTTTAGAAGTTATATACTCGTTCTCGAGAATGATCTGATAGCGATGTTCCACACTGCTATCCGGAAGTAAATTTCCACGGTCATCCATCCCCGGGAAGTAACCTGCATTACCTTGAGAATATAAAATCAAAGCCGTGTGTACAGAACGTAAAATCACTGAATTGAGCATCTGACTTCTACTGGGCGAACGTTTTTGTATTGCAACAAGCATAATCGCCAGCACTAAAACCAGACAACAACATACACAAAGTAATTCGATAAGCGTAAAGGCAAGTGATTTTCGTATCATTGCATCATCTCCTGATCCACAATGCTGTCTTTGCCACGATAGACCATCGACGCACCGATCGTATCAAAGAGATTATCATCGACATAGCCTTCCCGATTTTCTGCCCAACCATAAGCTGTCAAAGGCAGGATATGCGACTTGATCCGCTCAACGTGATTGTCATTATAAACAACCGTACCTTCCCACGGTCGTGTTGTTTGAGGCGTGTATGAAGTCTGAACGCTGCTGAGAACCCGCTTGCCATCCTTTCGTTTTCCAAGGACAGCCCGGTCGGACAGAACGACTGCCTCACTTCCGCTCGAGTCCTGCCAGTCATCATTTCGGGGACTGTTTTCGTTCGATAAGCTCAACATGGCATAGGAATAATTTTCAGTAGTCGGCCGGATACCGGTTTGCGCCAAGGCGGTTTTGGTCTCCGACGGACTGATGATGTATTCACCGGTAAAATAGTTATCATCAAGCATCAACTGGAAACGATACTCCACGGCGTAGTCTGCCATTCGCTTGCCATTGGATGCATAACCGGGGTAATAAGACTTGTTGTCCTGAGCATACAGTACTAAACCACTGTGAATACCACGAAGTTGGGTTGCGTTTTGCATTGACCTTGAAGAGGTACATCGCCTTCCACCCAATGCAGGCAGAACCAGTACGATCCCAAGAGCAACCAATGCCAGCACGACAATCAATTCAACGTATGTAAATCCACGTGTTCTTGAAATCATATTTCACCTCAAATCTCAGGTGTTTGATATTGAATTTAATCTCAAATAACAGCAATAAACTTAGCTACTTGCCCGGGTCAATGATCTTGTCATTGCCGGAGTAGATCAGCGATGCGCCTTGGGTATCGAATAGATTGTCATGCACAAATGACGCATCACCATACTGCGTATCAAGCCGGTCATGTGTGGCTTCGAAAGTGACATGGTTATCGTTGTACGCAACTTCCCCGTGCCATTGGGTTTGGTCTTTGCGGGGATTGGTGTGAACAGATCGTATCGCACCCTCTTTGCCATTGGTAATCGCACGATCGGAGACGACCACAGATTCGGAGTTGGATGTATCCCGCCACTCTGCCATGCGTGGGGAGGATTCGTCAGCCAGGTTGAGCAAGGCATAAGAGTAATTTGCAGTGGTCGGCATGACGCCCATTTGTGTCAAAGCCGTCTTGGTTTCACTGGGGCTGATGATGTACTCACCGGTAAAGTAATTATCATCCAGTAACGCCTTGAATCGACCTTCCACAGTGATATCACCATCAGTCTTACCCAGCGTATTAAATCCGGGATAGTATGTATTGTTACCTTGAGAGAATAATACCAGCGCAGAATGAATACCACGGAGTTGCGAGCTTTGACGAGGATGTCGGTGTTCTCGGCGTTGATGTTTCATCACCACCATCGACAATGCGATCCCAATCATCACTACCACCAAAACAACTAGACTATCTACTAATGAAAAACCACGTATGCGATATGACATTTTTCACCTCAATTCAAGGGTGTTTGATATAAACAGGAAATAATGGAACGAAACTGGTAAGGCAAGAATCACTTGCCCGGGTCAATGATCTTGTCATTGCCGGAGTAGATCAGCGATGCGCCTTGAGTGTCGAAAAGATTGTCATTTTCAAATGTCTCGTCACCGTACTGTGTGTCGATTTGATCGTGTGAAGCTTCGAAGGTGACGTGGTTGTCGTTAAAGCCCATTGCACCGCGCCATTCGGTGACATCTTTGGATGGTTGTGTATGTATGGACTTGATTGCACCGTCTTTGCCGTTGGCAATTGCGCGATCTGAGATGACGACTGCTTCGGAGTTGCAGGTATCCCGCCATTCGTTAATGCGTTGTGAATCATTCACACTGAGATTCAGCATGGCATAGGAGAAATTCTCTGCCGTCGGCATGACGCCTGTTTGTGATAATACGGTCTTGGTTTCATTCGGCGCGATCATGTATTCGCCGGTGAAGTAGTTGTCATCATGCAGTTCCTTGAAACGAAATTCAACGGACGAATCTCCAAGCGGTTTGCCATAGACATCAAACCCGGGATAGTAGGTGTTATTGCCTTGCGAGAATAGCACCAAGGCAGAATGGATGCCTCGGATTTGTGTGGAGTTTTGCATTTGTCTGGCAGGTCGACGTCTGCCACCTAATTCCGGCAAGGCCACCCCCAGCAAAAGCAAGCCCATCAGAATCACCATCACCACCAGTAAATCAACCATGGTAAAGGCGCGCGGATTGCAGTCGGAACCAATACGACAATAAGAATGTTGAGACATGGGATTTCCTCTCTCTTCCATGCGATGTGAACACTGCAATCGTTGATCTTCCCAATCAACATACAGACAACGCGCCTGTTGCATGGCCACATCTGTCTCGATATGAATCAAATGGATTCCCGCGACGATTGCGGGCATGAATGAATGGCCCCCTATGGATCATTGCGATCCCGTGGAAGTTTGGCTGTCAGCTCACGTATCAGCTCTCTCTTTCTGATACGTTGCTGTTAACCATTATATCTGCAATGTGCGTGATCCTACATGAAAAATTGCGGTTCAATTAAAAAAGATCAACGCACGTGATCAGCGTGCAAGCCATCACGTGCGTTGGTTGGTTGAAGCGCATCGCAAGCGATGCGGCTAAATGGGTTGATCTTCAATGATATCGTTTGGTGATCATCACTTTTGATCGCCGTTGAAATACTGTCGCGTACCACCTGCGGAGATTGCATCGCCGATGCGCTTGATGGCTAACGTGTAAGCAGCGGTGCGCATGTCGGTGAGATGTTCATCCATGATGTCGTAAACCTCGCCAAACGACCGCGACATGATGGCCTGCAGACGATGATGCACTTCGTCCACGGTCCAGTAAAATCCTGCGCGGTTCTGAACCCATTCAAAGTAACTCACCGTCACGCCACCGGCGTTGGCGAGAATATCAGGGACGATGAGTTTATGCTTCTCTATGAGCACTTTATTGGCATCACTGCTCACCGGGCCGTTGGCCACCTCGACAATGACCTGCGCTTTGATGTCTTTGGCATTGTCGAGGGTGATCTGGTTTTCCAATGCTGCGGGGATCAGTAAATCCACATCCAACTCAAGCAACGCTTCGTTGGTGATGTTCTGCGATTCAACGAGTTCACAGACCGAGCCTTCACAGTAAACCGCTTTGAGTTGCCGCGATTCATTTTTGAACTTGATCAGGCTGGGAATATCGAAACCTTCTTCGCGATAGATCGCACCACGTGAGTCACTGACCGCAACAATGCGATAGCCATCAGCATGAAGCAGTCGGGCAACATGTTGGCCGGCATTACCAAAGCCCTGCACCGCGACAGTGATCTGCGTGGGTTCCCATTTGCGTTTGCGTTCGAGTTCCTTGATGCAGTAATACGCACCACGGCCGGTGGCATCATCACGCCCCAGTGAACCACCTAACGCGATGGGTTTGCCGGTGATAACCGCGGGGGTGCTTTTACGCTGGATATTGGAATATTCGTTCATCATCCAGCCCATGATCATGGCATTGGTATAGACATCCGGCGCGGGGATGTCGGTGTCGGGGCCGATGAAATCTGCCATGCGATC
This sequence comes from Phycisphaeraceae bacterium, assembly GCA_002704825.1. GTDB lineage: Bacteria > Planctomycetota > Phycisphaerae > Phycisphaerales > Phycisphaeraceae > UBA7800. The sequence continues at coordinate 3,177 of PAIY01000142.1, read as the reverse complement.
GACAAAGCCACGCGAGAGTTTTTCAAGCTCCATGCGCGACAGGTCCTTGGGATTGACGATGATCCCGCCTTTGGCACCGCCGTAGGGAATGTCGACGACCGCACACTTGCAGGTCATCCAGAAGGCCAGCGCTTTGACTTCATCCAGCGAGACATCGGGGTGATAGCGGATACCGCCTTTGGTCGGACCACGCGTACTGTCATGCTGCACGCGGTAGCCTTCGAACACCTGTAACGTCCCGTCATCCATGCGTACGGGAATACTCACCTGCATGATGGCTTTGGGGTGACGCAGTCGGGCGAGGACTTCAGGATCAACCTTGGCCAGCTCGCCTGCTTGATCCAACTGTTTGATGGCATCTTCGAATAGGGAATGTTCAGACATGCGAATACTCCTGTGGACTTGGAGTGAAGGTTTGGCATGGTGTTGCTCAAACGTCTTTACCACAGAGGCACAGAGACACAGAGTTCAAGACAGAGTTTATTTCGTTAGAGTCTCTGTGACTCTGTGGTGAAGACAATTTAAATGCTTAACACCATTGTTTTCAAACAACCAATTAAGTATCAATTATAAATATCAAACAACAATGAATAACTATTAAACGGACGTCAGATTGCTCGGCCGCCGACGGTTAACTCCGCCATCTGCACGCGGGATGCAGCAAGCTTGTCGGTGGCAATGACCGTGCCCTGCTTATCCACACGCCCAAAGGTCAGCACACCGGTGGGGCAACTCTGCACACAGGCACTGCAGCGCACGCACTCGGGGTCTTCCATGTGATTGCCCTTGTTGGCAAAGTTCATGATGTCAATCCCCTGGTGGCAGACCGATGTGCAGACATTGCAGCTGATACATTTACTTTTTTCAGCGATGATGCGGAACTGTGAAAAGCGGGCATAGATATGCATCAATGCAGCAAGCGGGCAGGCAAAGCGACACCAGACGCGACCTGAAAAATGGAAGTACAAACCAAAGCCGATGATGCCTGCAAAGAGCAGGTCAATTAACCAGGCATAGTTCAAACCGGGGATGCCTTTGAGGACCGCCTTGTAGGTTGTGCCGACGAAACTGCCGGGCCAGACCCATGAGAATACGCGCGTCACCAGCAGGAAAATACAGATCGCTAAAAACACTTGGCCGATCATGTTCAGCTTATTCCAGAAGGGACCGTGAGGCATTTTCTGACGATGGGTATCACCGAGCGTCTCGGCCATCCCACCGCAGGAGCAGATCCAGCCGCAGTATGCACCCTTGCCCCATCGCCACACCATCAGCGGGATAATGACGAACGTCTGGATCAGACTGATGAACAGCCACAACCACATCGGCTGCTCGGTGAACACATTCCAGACAAACAGCGGCCAGGCGAGAATAAAACCAAAGGCATGGTAATACGCACGACCGTTGGGGTCCCAATCCACACGCGGGAAAAGCTGATCAGCAAGCCAACCCAATACGCCTGAATCGAACATACCGTTGTTACCCATCCAGGGCAGGAGTATGTAAGGCAGGATAAATAGCGGTATCCATTGCACCGTGATAAGGGTCCACGTCTGCATGGTCACGTATGGCGTCTTGCGACGTTTGATCCGACGGATACCGAAGATCAACATCACCACGCAGTACAACGTCGAATAGTAAAACCCCGGTGAAGCCAGCGAATTATTGAGTGTCCCCAGTAAATGCGAGGGGTCCGCAAACACGTCACTGATCCCCGTCATCCATTGGGGCACCTGATACGGGAACCATTGCTTCTGCGCAAACCAGTCACCGATGGGAAGCCAGACACCCGGTTTTTTCCAGTGATAAATGAAAGTAAAAATCGCTAACACTGCAATCAGACTCACCCACCATTTGGCATTGCGGTCACCGTTGATGTGAATGCCGGACTTGCGGAAGAAGTCCAGCGGGGCTTCTCGGCCGATGAGCGTGAAGACCGCATCGTTGTCGAAGGTGATCTCCTGCTTATCCTGATTGATGAGGGTGACATTGTTTTCGGTGATGGCTTTGACGTTACTTGCCATCTCCAATTTGAGTTTGTTCTGGGATTGGAGATGGTTGAGTTTTTCAACGTTCTCAGGCTTGGGGCGCGAGAACTCAGGCTTGCGGTAACTGAGTGTGACATGCGCATCTTTTTCAGCCAAAGCGATGGCAGCTTCCAGGGCACTATCACCGCCACCGACAACGAGTACATTCTGATTGGCATAGGCCTTGGGGTCATGCAGGCGGTTGGTGACCTTATGCGAAAGTTCTTCGCCGGGGACATTAAGCTTGCGATAGTTGCCACTGCGACCGATGGCAATGATCACGCGATGGGCTTTGATCACATCGTCTTTGACATGCACCTGGAGCAGTTTGCCTACGCGTTTGACTGCATCAACCTTGGCGATCGTCGGCTCGATCCCGGCTTGTTGAACCTGTTGATGCAGGTCTTCGAGCAGGCCTTCCTTGATGTCGGACTTGGCGTTAAATTGCAGATCACCTGCAGGTGTCATGTCGGTTGGATAGGTGTAAATCGGCTTGGCTTTGGGGAAGTTTTCGATGGTCGCAAAAGGTTGAGCCGCTTCAAGCAGTTCAAAACGTAAGCCCTGTTTTTTCGCTTGCATCGCTGCTGCATAACCCGAGACACCGCCCCCGATGATGAGGATATCACGCACATTCCCGTCAGAGACATCACGTTTGGCAAAGGAGGGATCATGGGTGATGGTTGTCACCGCCCGCGCCCCGGTGTCGGCAGAAAACTTGAGCAGCGGCACCCCCGTCAAATCGCCGACGACATAAATGCCTGGCACATTGGTTGAGCCGTCATCATTGACTGTAGGCATTTTCTCGACTTTGCCTGCCGGCCAGCGCGTATGCAGCCAATGCGTATAACGTGAGATGATTGACATAAGTGACCCCTAAGTTTACATAGTGATCGCGCCACACACGATACCACCCGTGAGCGCGTCATGCTTGTGAATTTTGATATCAGGTTAAAAACAACGACGCTCATATAGTCATATTGATGTCGGTTTTATTCCGGCGGGTTGTGAGAAAATCTCATTGCTGTTTTATTGCAGTTCGTTGAATTAGAGCGTTCGCAATCCATCTGTAGCGTCTTTGTCGCTAGCGAATGGATCATTGCCAAGGAGATTGAAGCAGGCGATGCGAGCATCGCCGATGCAAATCGACACA
>PAIY01000141.1 GCA_002704825.1 Phycisphaeraceae bacterium | reverse complement strand
CATGCAGGTGACAAGTCCGCCCGTCTCGCCAGGCCCATTCGCCGCGTTCGCATTTATCGGCTTTGACAAAGCCGTTGATGTACAGGCGACGATCCTGGAACTCCGTGGTGTTAAAGCCACCACCGTGAACCGTGTAGGCACTCCACAAAGCAACGTCACCGGGGTTGAGCACCATGTCCTTGATCCGGTTGTCCTTCTCATACTCCGGCACGTTGTACAACGCAGTGTTGTACGGATCATGCTCATAGTCCTTATGTGATCCGGGGACGACTTTCATCGCACCGTTCTCTGCACGATGCGGGTCGATGGCAATGCCAGTCTGCACCCATGACGGGAACAGGTCATGGAAGGCTTCAACCGGCTGACGCGAACGCACATCACGATGCAGTGGCCAGGTCACACGTGATCCGGGCTTTTTCCAGTGAAGCTGGTTGATGATCTGTTTGATGTCAATGCCGATGAGCGGTTCGAGAATCATCAGTAAACGTGGGTCGGTTCGGTAGTGATCCATCACGGGGTCATGGTAGGACGGCCACTGCATGCCACGCACGAGGGTGTCTTCGTTTTCCTTGTCGATCCAGATGACGGTGTTTTGTTTACGCCACGTGTGTCCGAGCAGTTGGCCGGTGAATTTCCAACGGTCACATGCTGCTGAGAGCTGTTCGATTTCGTGGGGTGCAAAGACATTGCGGATGATGGTGTAGCCTTCCTCCCAGTACTGATCCACATGCGCCTGCGTCATGGGATTATGCGGATTGGCGGTACTGATGGGTTGGTCTTTGTCGGATTCAACATTCTGTTGGCTGGCGGTTGCGGTCATTGGTTTGACTCCATGAGGTGGATTTGAATTTGCGATGCGGTGCGTTTCAAAGCGTCGATCAGTTCGGGAAGACGCTTGGGGCTAAACTCCGTGTGATGGCCGGAAAATCCAACGGCTGCGATCACGCGGTCTTGCTCGTTGCGAATGGGAACCGCAAGGCTGGCAGAGTCCTGGCCGTTCTCGCGATCATTGAGACTGTAATCCAGCTTGGCGATCTGGATCAGGTTCTTTTTCAGTGCCGATGCGCTGGTGAGCGCCTTGGGACCCAATTGCACATAGTCCAGTTCTTTGAGAATGGCATCGCGGTCTTTGGCCGGTTTGTATGCCAAAAAAAGTTTGCCACTCGCCGATGTGTTGGCATGAAGCACACTGCCCAGCGTTTCGGTGACATCGCGAATCTGACCATCATGTGTGACACAGGCAACGCTGATCCCGTCATGACCAAACGGCATCGCTAACGTCATCGGTAAATGCACGCGACGCACCACACGCTGCATCACCGGCAGGGCGATCTGGCGGATCGGGATGTTGCGAAGCAGCGCATGCCCCAAGCGCAACGCACCAACACCAATGGCATACCGACGTCTGGCATCCTTCTCGACATACTGATTTTCAACCAATGTCTGAAGCAGACGATGGACGTGACTCTTGGGTAAATCCAACGCCACCGCCAACTCGCTGATCCCATGCGGCTGGGCGGAGCTGGCGAGATATAACAACAATTCCAAACCATTGGCGAGGGTATGGTTCATGACAGGATTCTAGGATGTAGAACAGGCAGGTCAAGAAAAAGTTCCAGTATTTGGAACAAATAAAAGTAAAGATGCTGCAGTGTTTTTAGTGGTTTTTGACGGCAAAAGGCTGTGATCACAGCGATTGGGAGATTGTGAAGTGACACAAAGCCGTGTTGCTCCTGCGACACAGGTTGCCTTGTTGTGAATCTAGCGCGCGAACACCCGTGCCCCGGGAGGGACAGGACTTTCAATGAGCATTCGTAACGATTCAGACTACATCGTTAGGCACACTTAAATGTACCAAACCAGTATGACTGGGGTGGCATGTGCGTCACCTGTGCCAAACCGTCTTCGCATTCCAGGCGTCCCATGCCCAACAGTTGTTGACAGTCGGTGAGTTTGAGGTTGGCAGGCAGGTCTTTGGAGAGATTCACGCTGGTGTTCATGCCGTTGCAGATGAGTATGTACCCGGACTTGCCATCTTCAGCCAGTGAGACGAGTCCTGACCACTGCACGCCGTCGGGTTCATTACCCACGGGGAGAATGGTACCCGCGTGGATTTGTTCCCGATGCTGCTTCCACACATCGACCATGGGCTTGATCTGTTGGAAGTAGGATTCAGGCAGGTTCGAGACTTCAAACCAACCCAGTGGCATGCAGAACATCAGCGGCGCGAACATGGTGGCTGGGGAAATATTGGCCGGTGACAGTGGATCATTGGCATAGTGTTCGGTATTTCGATCATGGTTGAGCAGCATCATGCGAATGCGTGAAGGTTCAATCCAATCCACCATCTGCCAGATGATCCGAAGCGTGTGATGCGGCCAATAATTATGCCAATCGGTGTAGCGGTTACAGACGAATAGCGGGCCACAGTCGATGCGCCCGAAGTATCCGGGGCGACACCCGGAAGTGATGTCCAGGTCAACGACAATCTTGCCGTCCGACTCTTTGAGTACGGCATCGAAGAATTTGTAAAGATTGATTTCACCTTCACGGTTTCGCGTGTTGATGCTGTCGAATTTAAAGTGGCGGACACCGTATTGTTTGTGTAAACGCAACACGGTTTTGACGTCCTGTTCCCAGTTGGCAAAACAGTTTGCTGAGTCGGGGGCATACCACAAACCGATCACCATGCCCGCATCTTTGGCGGCATCGAGAATCGGTTCAAGACCACTGGGGAAACGCTCGGGGTCGGGCACCCAGAAGTCCGACTCACGGTCGTGGAAACCTTCCCAGACACCGCCAGCTTCCTGGGCTTGTGCGGAGTTGGACGTGCGGCCTGCCTGCCAACCGTCATCGAGTTGGACGACTTCAACGCCAAGTTTTTTCGCTGCCTCGATCTCCTGGAGAATAAACGCTTCATTCATCCGTGCGTCCTGCGAGCGATCGCCCCAGGTGTTGGAGAGGAAGTTGATTTCATGGCAGAGCATGTGCTGTTTCTGAAACTGGTGCATCGCGCGGGTTCGGCCGAGTTTGCCCCCGGTGTATTCGATGACTTGCCAGGGGTAGGGGTCCGCATCGTTGAGGGTTGCGATGAATCCGTCTTTACCGTTGGCGGTGACGTGGATATCCCATTCTGACTGGACACCGCGCCATTGGGGGAGGGGGCCGAGCTTGACAGCGATTTTGCCCGATTGATCGAGCACGTTTTCAAAGACAAAGAGATTGCCCTTCAGTGTGAGTTTTTCGCAAGGGTGCAGCATCCATCGCTGCTCTTGAACCAACTCGTTATACCGGTCGGTTCGGTCGCGTAGGATCACTGCAGTCAGCAGGACATGCTGAGGCAACTTGACGGTTTGGCCCTTGATCTCGTCGATTTCGGTTTGGGAGGTCAGTGGGTTGGACTCAATGCCGGTGACCATTTTCATTTCCTTGCACTACTTGAAATAATCTTGTCTTCAGGTCGATTTGCCCCGTGACATCATACTGTTTTCTCGCTTTGCTGACATGCTTGTCGCTGGTGTGCAGTGGCTGCGTGCTTGGGTGCAATTGTGACTTATCTTGTTAAGATATGGTATCGGAGTGTACCTCTGCGAGTTCAAACGACTTCGTGTTCCGGTAAGTTCCCGTTTGAATGACAACCTTTTTCGTCCATGGAAAATAACCGCCTGCCGCGATTACTTGAACTTGTGATGATCCTGCAGTCAGGGGTCGGCACTGAGCTCTATGAGATCATGGAAGAGCTGGATATCAGTCGATCCACAGCTTTTCGCGATTTGAAGATTCTGCGCGATGCGGGCATTCCTTATTCTTTTGAGAAGGGCAAGGGCTATCAGATCAACGCGACCTTCTTCCTGCCGCCTTTGAACATTCAGACTTCCGAAGCGCATGCACTGGTCAAGCTCATCAAGTGTGCAGCATCGCATGTCGATGGCAAAGTGGTGGCAGACGCGATTCACGCCTTACGCAAGTTGACCAGCAATCTATCTCTGCCGGTGCGTGAGGTTTGTCGTGGACTGCTTGATCAGGTCACAGTGTTAACACCGATCTCCGAGCAGGCGGACATGCAAACGGATCATGTCTCACAGTTGCTGCCTGCCATTGAGGAAAAACGTTGTGTCGAAGCGATGTATCAATCTCCGGCTGATGGTGCTGAGCATGCGATTCGCCTGCATCCGTATCACCTGATTTGTGCTGATTACAAGTGGATGCTCATTGCGGTGGTTCAACCGGGTAACGGGATTCGGACGATCCCGCTTGATGCGCTCAGTCAGATGCGCTTGACCCAGACGCATTTCAGACGCAGCGAGTTCGATCTCAAAGGATATCTTGGCAAAGCCTGGCGATGTCAGCCCGAAGGGCAGATTTATCGTGTGAAACTTTGCATCAAACCGGAATATGCAGCGTACATGAGCGCGATCCAATGGCATCAGACGCAGGATTACACCATTCTCTGTGATGGTCAATGCGAGATGACATTTGAAATTGACGGCCTGAAGGAAATCGCAAATTGGGTCTGGCAGCATCATGACAAACTGGCGGTCTGTGAGCCACCTGAGCTGGTTGCGATGCTCAGGTCACGCTGCGAAGACATGCTTGAAATTCTAAATGACTGTGGCTGTCAGGATGATGACATGCGTGCCTGAGATGCATCTCTGACTGTTGGGAATCTGCGGCCTATTGAACGACTCAGATAATGTTTTCAAGCCAGTTATCGACATTCCCGGGCATGTCGATCTCTCTTGGTTCACAAGGCAGCCACACCGTCATTTCATGTTGATTGATGGTGATTTGACCGCCATGATGATGGGCAAACAAGTAAACCAACATCAGATTCGCAGACCATTGCACCTGCTGGGGCTGGTCAGATTCGGGCAGAAGCTGCCAGGTCATCGCCATGCCCGGTGAAGGTTGACGGACTTCTTCTTTGAGTGTCACGGTTGGTGTGGGGACGCCTTCATTGACTGCAACAAGGCATAAAGCACGGATCGCTGTCTCCGTCATGCGCCTGTTGACTTTGACGTGGATGGGGCGATCACTGTTTTGATTGGTAACACGGCCTGCAAAACCTGCTGTGTTTTGGATGTGTTGCTGAAGCTGGACCAAGGTCATTTCGTCATCCATGGCTGAGCCTGCCTGAATGAGTGTGTCCGCGAGTTTGATGAACTGTTGTGTGTCATCAGCGGGACAGATCGATGACGGATTGGGCCAGTGTTCGATGAGTTGGCTGACCGCCTTTTTACATCCACGGAATTGACCCGCCAGTCCGGCTGCGAGAATCGCATAGGGGCGAATGACATGGCTGCATTCACATGCAACCGGTTTATAGGCTAGTGCTTGATGGAGGGTTTCCTTGAGTTCCTGGATGTTCCATGGCTTGGTGATGTAGCGATAGATTTCGCCTTTATTCACCGCATCAATCGCGTTGTCCAACTCGGCATAGGCAGTGGTGAGAATACGGACAATGTGTGGGTATTCATCGCGCACATGCATCAGCAGATCCAGTCCCAGTCGCTTGGGCATCCGCTGGTCGGTCATCAGCACGCCAACGCGATCTGCATGTTCCTTAAGCAGAGCGATCGCTTCGTCGGTACTCTTGGCGGTGAGGGTGGCAAAGTGCTTGCCGAAGATTTTGTCGAAATATTTGAGTGCCTGTTCTTCGTCATCAACGTAAAGAATCAGCTTTTGATCTGCGGATTGCGTGGTCATATGATACTCACCCCTGGTCGACGGCCGGCAGGCTCATCGTTACTTTTGTCCATTGCTCAGGCTGACTTTCAATGCTGATTGTCCCGCCCATTTTTTCCACGATGGCATGGCAGATACTCAGTCCCAGGCCCATGCTGCTGGCTCCGACTTCGTGTGTGGTGAAGAAGGGGTCGAAAATCTTAGGCAGCTTTTCGGGGGCGATGCCGATGCCGTTATCCTTCATTGTAATCTCGATTGCGTCATTCGTCAGTTGCCCATCAATATTAATGGTTGGTTGGCGATCCTTTGGCGCTTGTTTGACCGCTGCGATGGCATTCTGAAGCAGGTTGACGAGCACCTGTGTCAACTGTGATCGCGAGCAGCGGACTTGCAGTTCTTTGGGCATCTGGACATTGATGGTGATCTCGCCACGGTCATGGGCGGTGAACCGCAGGGCCATGGTCAACGCGTCAGCAGCTTTGGATTGCACTCCGGCTTGCGATTGTTCGGGATAGGCGAAGCTGCGCAGGTCGCTGACAATTTCGCCGATGCGTTGCATGCCCTGATGGATGTCCGCCATGGTTTGCTGATCGTCTTCTGTCAGATCGCCCAGTGATTCCTGAAGCATTTGCAGGGCCATGAGCGTGTAGTTCAGCGGGTTATTGATTTCATGCAGCAGTCCGGCAGCCAGCGAACCCAGGGCGTTCATCTTTTTACTTTGGATGAGTTGGGCTTCGGTTGCCTGCAACTGTGCCATGGTCTTTTTGAGTTCTTCATGGCGTTGACGCAGGTCTTTTTGCAATGACGCGGTCTTGAGCAGGTTGCCCAGTCGGGTGCGCAGTTCCAGCGTGCCGAACGGCTTGGTGAGAAAGTCATCCGCACCGCGGTTGAGTGCATCAAGCTTGGACTGTTCGTCAGCACGGGCGGTGAGCAGGACGATTTTCATGTCCGTGAGTTGCGGGTTCTGTCGGAGTTTTTCACAGACATCAAGGCCGTTGATTCCCGGCATCATCAGGTCGAGTAAAACCAGGTCGGGTTGTTGTTCCTCTGCAATGGCAAGGCCGGTGTTGCCATCGGTTGCCTGAAGGACGCGGTAGTCTTCGCTGAGAGTGGCAGTCAGGAAACTGCGCATCTCCGGTTCATCATCGACCACGAGAATGCGGTAATCACCCTGGCCGGTTTCCGGGATGGACTCCGCGCTTTCGGTGGCCAAACCGATGCTGGCGTGTTGGGCTTCACGCATCATCTTGATGATGTTGTCGCTGTCGTCACCGCTGTGTTGGATCGTTGTCTGCGAATCGGTTTGGATCAAGGGGAGGGTGACGGTAAAGCAGGTTTGTTCGCCGATCCTGCTTGTGACGTTAAGCGTGCCTTGATGTTCCTGAACCAGTTCACGTGACATGGCAAGGCCAAGACCCAGGCCCTGGAAGCGTCGCGTGGAGGAAGAGTCGACCTGCTTGAAACGATCGAAAATCTGGGACAGGTCTTTATCGGCGATACCAATGCCGGTATCGATGATGTTGATGGTGGCGGATTGTGTATCACAGGTCACATCGACGGTGATATTGTCGCCCTTGGAAGTGAACTTGATGGCATTGGTCAGCAGGTTCAAAAACACTTTCTCAAGTCGATCCCAATCACCTTGAACAATGGCTTGATCACAGATGCTATTGATTTCCAACGTGACCTGCTTGGCCATCGCCAGATGCTGCACGGATTGCACCAGACCTTTGACCATGGCCGTGATATCCAGCGGGCGACTTTCAAGCTTGATGGTCTTGTTCTGAAGGCGGATGACTTCCAGCAGGTCATTAATGAGCTTGAGCAACCGGTTGGCATTGTGCTTGACCAGTTCCAAAGTCTGTTGCGTGGGCTCAGGTAAGTTGGCTTTGCGATTGAGCATTTCCTGAACCGGCGCCAGGATCAACGTCAACGGTGTGCGAAACTCATGGCTGATATTGGCAAAGAAGTCGGACTTGATACGATCGAGTTCCGCCAACTGATCATTGCGCTTGGCCAGTTCATGACGCAGGCGGAAGTCTTCCTGGCGTTTGAGCGTCAGGAAGTAGCAGGCTACCACGCAGATCACCCCGGTGACGGAGATGAAATACAGGTTGTTGAGTAGCAGCATCCAGTCGACCTGCGTTTGATCGTGTACAACACATGCTGCGACATAGGTCAGCAGTGTCATCGAGCAGTAGAACAACGACTCAAGCCACGTGAAGGGAATCAGAAAGCAGGCGACGATGATCATCAGGTTCAGCCCCGCGTAATACGGACTCACCGAACCTTCACTACGATAGATCAACCAGCTGACCATCACCACTGGGATCAACGGCCAGATGTGACATAGCAGTTTGATATGTCGCTTGGCTATCGGGAAAAACAACAGGATAAATAACGGTAACTGAAACACGTCAAAGAGCAGACGCGTCAGCAGGAACTCGGTGATATGTTGGGGGTAGACAAACCATTCCAGGCAGTTGCCAGCAGGAACAAAGAACAGTGTCAGCAAAAATCCGATCTTCAGATTTCGAAGACGTAATGCTTTGTCAGCTGCCCGGTACTCAGGATTATTAGCGATATCCGTGGACATGAGGGCCACTGTCACCTTTCAATTCACCCGAAAGGTCCTGCAAAGTCATCCCCCGCAGTACGCACCGAATGATTGAATGCGAGCCAGATATTATAGCGACAAAAAAGAGAGTCGTAGAGTCAAATGTGTTTTGTTTGCGTCAAGGCGATAACACAACCTGACGGTTTGACGGGTTTGTAACGACAAAATGTCAGTTTAACCGATCATTGGGCCGGTTCAACTGCTGGTGCCGGTGGTGATGCGGACGGCTTGGAGGAAGTGTCGGCTTTCGAATCCGCTGCAGCTTTAGGCTTGACTGGCAATGGTTTAATCGAGGTGTCGATGCCGATCTCACCAAGGACCTTGTCGATCTGGCTCCAGTAGTCCGGCAGGTTATTCATGCCCGGGAAGTCGTTGTGCCCGCATTCATACTCCAGGTAAGTGGCGTTGGGGTTGGCCTGCTGGAGCATGTGGCCGTGGTGAACGGGGATGATTTCATCCACCGAGCCATGCATGATCAGGATGGGGCATTTGAGTTTTGAAACCACAAAGTCCGTCTTGTAATCATGTTTGACCAGGAATGATGGGGCAACGCGGTCGTTTGCCATCTGCGCCATGCTTGCCAGTGTGGATTCGAGGATCAGGCCTGCAGGTCGACGGGTACTCGCCAATTGGCCTGCAATCGCGCCGCCGATGGAGCGACCGTGAAAGACGATGCGCGTCGGATCAATGATGGGCTGTTTGATGACAGTGTCATAGAATCTTTCGTTGTCTTCCTGAATGGTCACCAGGCCCGGTGTACCCGCGGAGCGACCATACCCACGATACTCCGGCAGCAGGACGTTGATGCCACGTTTGGTATATTCGTTGACGATCTGGTCCTGGAAGTCGATGAGTTCCGCATTGCCATGGAAAAAAATCACCAATGGAGCAGGCTTGTCCGGTGATACGCCACGGCCGGGAATCAACCAGGCTTCGTTGGTGCCACCTTCTTCCAGTGGCAGGCTCAAAACCAGCGTGTTGGGAAATCGTGGTTGACGTGTCGGGGAGGGCAGCTTGTCCACCGGGAAGAGCATTTGATCCTGCAGCGAATACAAAACCGCCCACCAGACGATATAAACCAGGATCACCGTCGTCGCGGCAATGGCTAAAAGTCGAATGATAAATGGCCAATTGGATTTTTCTTCAGGTTTGATCAGCGGTTTTTTGTCTGACGTTGCAGGGGTATCGTTCATAATCGATTGTGTCCGTAATGTACTGGTATTGTCTGCTTTATGGCTATGCGCGATGCGTCCGCTACGCAGGGATGGCCCTTAAACCATCTCCCGGATACCCATTGATACGCTTAAGACGGATCCAAAGTTCGGTTTGATCGTCTCTGAATTTGCCCAATCACCGCGTAAAGCACCATCGCAGGCAAGCCGAAACTTACCGTCAGCCAGAAGAAGGTCTGATAACCTAGCGCCTGCACCGCATCACCGGTTAATGATCCGGCAATCGTTCCCGTCGCCGCATTGAGTGAGGTGAACAGGGCGTATTGCGTCGCGCTGAATCGCTTGTTGCACTGAGCCATGATGTAGGCAATGAAACACACGGTGGCAATCCCCGAGCAGATCGCCTCGACACTGACCACCGTTGCCAGCAATCCGACATGCGCCGGTTGGGAGGCAAGCACCACAAAGCCAAGGTTGCTGACCATCTGCAACACCATGGCCAGCCAGATTGAGCGATTCGAACCCAGCTTGGCCATCAGGTATCCGCCGAGCATGGCGCCGACGATGTTCATGAACATGCCCAGCCAGAACTGGTTCATGCCGATGATGTCCTTGGCAAAACCCAACTCGGTTTGCAGTAACGGTGTCACCATCACCCGGCAAGTCGCGTCGGGCAATTTAAAGCAGATCACAAACGCCAGGATCAAAAGACCTGGCATGCCATGTCGCGAAAAAAAGTCGACCACCGGCTTGACCACCGCATCCTGCAGTGTCGCGGGGGCAATCTGTGCTTCATCATCAAGTCGCGGACTGATCAACGTACCCACCACGCCGATGCCCATCAATGCTGCAAGGATCAGATACACATTCTGCCAACCCAACCGGTCTGCAAAGTACATCGTCCCGCCACCACCAATGGCCATGGCAATGCGATATCCATTGACGAACACCGCTGCACCTGCTGCACGATTGTGTTCACCCAGACTATCCGTACGGTAGGCGTCAGCAACGACGTCCTGTGTCGCTGAGAAAAATGCAATCAACACACCGATGACAATCAACGGTAACCAGCTATCCGTTTCACTGTGTGGTCCAAAGACACCCAGTAACGCGATACTCAAAACCAGCAGGATTTGAATGAGTAACAACCAATCCCGACGACGTCCCACAGAACCGAAAAAACGCACGCCAAACCGGTCGAGTAACGGTGCCCATAGAAAGTTGAAGCTGTAGGGCAAGGCAATCAGCGACAACCGCCCCAGGGCAACTTTCCCCGCATTCATGTCACCCAACCATGCCTGCAACGGCTGGCCAAGCAGGGACCATTGGCCCGGTAACCCCGAAGCAAAGCCCAGCAGCAATAAGCCGCCCATGAGTCGGTTGAAATAGAGATTGGGTTCCTTGCGCTCAGACATGCGTTATCCTGTTGTCATGATCATGATGTCAAAGCCTACCAGAATCTTCGCCGGATGCATGACCGGCACATCGCTTGACGCTTTGGATATCGCCATCGTCCAGATCACCGGCACGGGGTTGGAGATGTCTGCCAACCTTCTGGAGCAGGGCAGTTTCGCTTTGGGTTCTCTTATCCAACGCCTTCGTGCACTGGCAGAGGACGTGCCTGTCCCTCCTTCAGAGATTCTCAAACTCCAACGTGAATTCGGACAGTTTCACGCGGATTGTTTGGCTGAAATGTCACATGCCAACGAGCTTGATGCCGTGGTCGCGCATGGGCAGACCATTCGACACATGCCCGATGAACAACTGAGTTGGCAGCTTCTCGACCCATGGCCGATCGCACACAAACTCAACGTTCCCGTCTGCTATGACCTGCGTCAGGCTGACCTCATTGCGGGGGGTAATGGCGCACCGATTACGCCGATGTCGGATTGGATTCTTTACCGTGAGGCCCAGTCACCACGTTGGATCGTCAATCTCGGTGGCATCTGCAATATCACCTACCTGCCTCAAGCTGACAGTAGTGATGATGCGTTGACACATATCCGTGGCATGGACATCGGGCCGTGCAATCTCCTGCTTGATGGTTTGGTTCAGCAGCTGTTTCCCAATGTCCGATTTGATGAAGATGGCATTCGCGCATCGCAGGGCCAATCTCAGACGGATTTATTGCCACTCATTGAGCAGGCTGCGTTTTTTTCGCGTCCCTTGCCACGCACGACCGGGCGGGAGGATTTTGATTATCACTGGGTTGCCAGTCTCATCAAACAGACGCAGGAAAAGCCCTGTGATTTACTCTTCGCAGCTGTCGATGCAGTAGCGCGACTGTTAGCCAAACAGGTCAACGACACACCCGATGCGCAGGTGGTTCTTGCTGGTGGTGGTTCGCATCATCCGTTACTGGTCGAGAAAATCCGCGAGCATGTCCGCCATCCCGTATTGCTCAGTAATACCTTGGGTATTGATGTGAGCATGCGTGAAGCGATGGGCTTTGCGGTGCTTGGTGCGTTGTCGCAGGATGGTGTTCCCATCACCTTGTCACAGATCACCGGGGCGAAGTCACCGGGTGTCGCGGGGACATGGATTGGCAAATGCTAACACTGCAATATTTTTAACCATGGAGGAAACAGAGAACTCAGAGATAAGAGATATAAAGCATAATTCTCCGTGCTCTCAGTGTCCTCTGTGTTAAAAATGCCTTGAAACTAGGTGCTTTGATAACGATTGAATCCTATGTCAAACAACATCCCCCAAGACCGTGGCCACCTTTTAACCGAGCAGCAGCTTGAAGCTTCACATGATCTGGATATTCAGGATGTGAACCAGTTGCTGACCACGATCAATCGTCAGGATCAGTTGGTCCCGCAAGTCGTCGAGCAAGCCATCCCGGAGATTGGCAGGTTTGTCAGTGATGTGGTTGCAAGCATGCAACAGGGCGGGCGTCTGGTCTACATCGGTGCTGGGACGTCCGGTCGGTTGGGTGTGCTCGATGCTTCGGAATGTCCGCCGACCTTTTGCTGTGACCCGGGCGAAGTGGTGGGCATCATCGCTGGTGGGGATGGCAGTCTACGAAAAAGCAGTGAAGGCAAGGAGGACGATGAGCATGGCGGGATTGCTGCGCTCACGGAATTAAAACTTGATGCCAAGGACGCCTTGCTCGGGATCGCTGCAGGTGGGACAACGCCTTATGTCTGGGGCGCGTTGGCGTATGCAAAAACATGCGGTGCGGTCACGGGGATGCTGTGTTGTGTGGCTTTACCCAAACCTTTGCCGGTAGAGGTGGATCACCTGATCACCTTGCCGGTGGGACCGGAGGTGGTGACCGGTTCAACACGCATGAAAGCAGGCACTGCGACCAAGTTGGCCTTGAACATGATTAGCACATCAGTGATGGTGCAGCATGGCAAGGCATGGGGCAATCTCATGGTGGATGTCAAAGCGACCAACGCCAAACTCCGTGACCGTGCAGCACGGATCCTGGCAAAGCAATGTCAGTTGGATCGGGCCGATGCTTTTACACTGCTTGATCAATCAGGTGGGTTGGTGAAGGTGGCCCTGGTGATGCATCATCTCAAACTCTCACCGCAACAGGCCAGTGAACGGCTTGCTGAAGTGGATGGCAAATTGGGGAGCTTGCTTGGTCGACCGATCATCTAGCATTGTTTTACATGTCTGTGATAAAACCGCTTTGTGATATGTCGGTCATGGCAATGCTTGATGGGTACAATCAGCGTTTTTCAGGGAAAAACTTGGGGGCAACGTCGGGTTTGGCAACGTTCACCTGATCCGCAAGCCATTGCAAAGCCATGTCAAAGTCATCAAAGATTTTGATCTCACAGTCAATCCGGCCACGCTGCATCAGGATCAGTGATTCAGATGCGAGTTTGGCAGACGTGTTGTGGACCAGCAGGGCAAAGGCTTTCACACGCTCTTTGAGAAAAATGTTCTGTTGGGCTTCGAAGTTGTAGGTGTAGCTGTTGGCTTTGTTGACCAGAATACCGCAGCCATAGGGCATCCGATCGATGATGAACTCGTGGTACTCGGCAACCTGTTCGAGGTCCATTTCCACGCCTTCATCGACAACCACTTCCATGATGTCATGGGAAAGAATACGTATCACCCCGAAACTAAGTCGAAATTCCTGCATTAGTTCAAGTGCCGTTTCGTTTGTGTCCTGCTTGCCTGGATCAGCTGGATACAAATGTTTTCAGATGCGGTCCCCCGACCGCCAATACGTGACATTCTGACAATAGGGCATTTTAATCGTCAAATCAACCTGATAATAGTTAATAATGCACAGTTTATGACGATGAGGGATATCCGAGAAATTGTTTGAGTGCCATAACGCATGCTTCATCGAGTTGGTTGGGTGTCATGTCATCAATAATGCCCAGGGCTTTCTCAGTAGGCATGCCTTTACGGTATATCCGATCCTGAGTCATGGCATGGTAGATATCCGCGACTGCGAGGATGCGCGTCTCGATGTTTAATTCATCTGCTTTCATGCCATAGGGGTAACCTGATCCGTCGAGTTTTTCATGATGCAATGATGCGACACGTGCCAGGTCTTCATACTCATCGGTGAACTCGATTTGCGAGAGGATCTGCATGGAATAGGCAGCGTGTTCCTTCATGATCGCAAATTCGTCCGGGTCGAGTTTGCCCGGTTTTTTGAGAATGGCTTCAGGCGTGCCGATCTTGCCCACATCATGAAGCAGTCCCGCGACGCGCAGGCGATCGAGAATCTCGAACGAAAGTCCAAGGTAATAACCAATACCCTGAGCGATGTTGGCAACGTTCAGGGAATGCTCTTGCGTGCTTGGGTCACGGGCATCCAATGCGGTGGAGAACGCGCGAACGAAACTGGAAAACTGTCGCTTCTGTTTTTCGTAAAGTTGCGCATTCTCAAGGCTGATGGCAACCTGGACCGCAATCGCTTCAAGCAGACTCAGATCCGTCTCGTGAAAATGATTCGGGTCAGAGTGCAACACCTGTATCACGCCCGTCACGTTATGCAACCCATGGAACACCGGGCAGACCATCATTGATCGAGGCACATATCCCGTTGACTGTGCGACACGCTTGGCAAAATTCGGGTCTTTTTTCGTGTCGTGAATCAAACGGTTCTCATGCGTCTGAAACACCTGGCCTACCACGCCCTGATTGGCAGGTAGACGCAGTTCCAATGTACGCTGCTGATCCAGACCTTCCGCAACGCGGGCGCAAAGCTGGTCATGCTCGGCATCATAGAGAAACAAACTCGAACGCTCTGCGCAGAAGGTATAGGTCACCTGCTTGAGAATCGCCGGGATGAGCTGATTCATATCCATGATCGAACCCAGCGCGCGACTCACCTGCACCATCGCTTCGAGGTGACGTTGTGAATCGGTCTGAGGCGTGCTCAGCTCTTCAGTCAATCTGGAACCTATGGGTTTTTCACGCATGCGCAACGACTCCACCCAATATGTCGGATATATCATGATGCGGTGTGGGTAAGTCGTAGGCTATTCTGACCAAGATGTGATTGGGTTATGACGATTGGCGTGATGGTAGCAGTTGTATCACTTGACGCGTGCGATGATGTAGACCATTTGCGTGTGATGACCCCATTGGTCATAGGTCAAAAGCAAATCGCCCATACTCAGGTAAGTCGGCTTGGTCGCGTCGTCACCGGGTTCAGCATCGAAGAGTCCAGGCTGGTTGGCGTCACGGAACTCGGCTAACGTCGGACGCTCTACACGGCGGAGAATCAGCAAATGCGAGTTGGGTAAATCGACTGTGGATTTAATCTGATCAAACAAAGTGCCATCCCAGATTTTGTCCCGCGGTGATCGGACTTTCACGCTCGTCTGTGGCAGGTAATGCTGGGGGGTGATGTTCAACAATAGCGAACCGAGTTTGGCCTGCTGGATGGCAAACATGAACCGAAACCAACCTTCGTCCGTCGTGAATGTCTCTGAAAGCTGGTTGTCCGTCAGGTCGATGGTGATGCGCTTGGTGATCCTGGGCGTCGTGGAGATCGGCGTGCCGTCGTAGGCCATTTGCAGATTCGAACGCCAGATGTTCAGCGGATCACCAACCTCTTTGGCAAATTCTTCAAACGCCTGCATCGGCAATAACTCATACCGCAAGCCATGCTCTTTGAGCATCTGTGTCGTCTGACGATCCGTCGCAGGTTTGGCAAAACGCAACGCGTGATTCAAATTCTGGCGCATCTCAAAATCAAGACGACTCACCCGCAGTACAACCTTCTTCTCACCACGCGATTGATCCGGTGGCTTGGGGAGCGACGGTGCAAAACGCGGGTCGGTGATCTTGGGTAGATTCGGATCCTGCGGCAATTCCCGACGTTGTGGGTAGCCATTGTGTGTGACCTGTTTGGTCTTGTCACAGCCTGTTGTGAGTAACAGTAAACAACAGCACAGCAAGAACGTCATCGATATTGAGCACCGCATGTCAATGCGGTGCAAGTCCGCGCGAAGGATAGCGTCGCCTGCACCAGATTGACATCTGGTGCTCATCCAATCACGCATCGCTTGACGACGTGATTTACTGGTTGAGCAAAACGTCTTGCAGAACATCGAGTCCCTCGTCGAGTTCAGCTTCAGTGATACAAAGCGGGGGGGCAATACGCAGGACATTATTCTGCGTCCCGTTAAGCAGTACGCCGCGATCCAGACACTTATTCACCACTTCCGATACATTGCTGTACCAGGTATCCGATGATGCGATGTCCAGTTCGACACCGATGAATAAACCCTTGCCACGGATGTCGGTGATGCCGGCATTTTTGAGTTTGCTCAAGCGATCGACAATGTGCTTGTTCATCGCGTTGGCATGATCGGTGAGGTTGTCACGTTCGATGACTTCAAACACCTTTGCCGCCACCGCCATAGCCAGGCAATTGCCACCCAATGTGGTCGCATGGACCACGGTACCGAGCGTGCGGTAGTCAAAATGTTTTGCGACACGTTCGTGAGCACACATCACGCCGACCGCCAGACCGCCGCCGACACCTTTGGCCAGCGTCATCATGTCCGGGGTGATGCCCCAGTGTTGGTGGGCGAAGTATTTGCCGGTACGACCGCAGCCGGTCCAGACTTCATCGCAGATCAGCAGCATGTCATGCTTGTCACACAACGCACGCAGGTTCGGCAAATAGTCATCCGCAGGCATGTTCACGCCGCCTTCGCCCTGGATGGGTTCGACGATCACGGCCACGGTCTCTTCATCAATCGCTGCTTCGATGGCAGCCAGATCATTGAAGGGGACATTGGTGTAGCCCGGCAGCATTGGTCCGAAGCCTTGACGGACTTTTTCCTGTCCCGTTGCGGGCATCGTGCCGAAGCTTCTGCCGTGGAAACTCTTGGTTGCCGAGATGACTTTGTAGCGTCCCTTGCCACTGGCTGAGGGGTTGGCTTGGCCGTAAAGTCGTGCGAGTTTTAACGCTGCTTCATTGGCGTCGGCACCGGTGTGACAGAAGAACGAGCGACCGTCAAAGCCGTGCTTGCTGATCGCTTCAGCCAGGTCGGTCTGCGGTTTGGTGTGCAGCAGATTGCCTACATGCCAAAGCTTGTTAGCCTGCTCGGTCACCGCCTGCACGAGGTCGGGATGACAATGTCCCAGAATCCCCGCACCAAAGCCGCTGAACATGTCCAGATATTGCTTGCCGGTGTCATCCCAAAGGCGCACACCCTGACCGCGCTCCATGACGATGGGATAACGACCGAAGTTGATCGTCATAAACTGGTCATGTTTGGCGATGGTCGGATTACACGTTTGCGTCTGGCTGCTCATGGCAACTCTCCTTTGGGAAAAATCAGACCGGACATGATAACACGGTCAGTGAGATGTTGAAACAGAAAACAGAATAGCGTGTGCGAAATGCGTTACGCTACGTTACGATGTACCGCCAATGGTCAGTCATAAGTCCGACATCCCGCCTGATGAGAAGCCGCAGGAACAACCTGAATCGGCAGCGGATGATCCGCGCCCGGTCATCGGGATCACCATGGGCGATCCGGCTGGCATCGGCGCGGAAGTTGTCGTCAAGGCACTGGCTGATCCGGCGATCCGCAAGCTTGCTCGCTTTGAGATTTACGGGATGAACGAACTGCTCAGTTACGCAGCCGACCTGGCGGAGATCGACCCGTTCTGGTGGCGCGTGCAGCATGAGTCCAACCGCGCGACCGGCGATATGTATCACAATGTCATGGTCCGCGACTACGACGAAATCAGCTTCCTGGGCCAATCCATTCACCGGCCAACCAAGCAGGGGGGCAGCGCTTCACTGCGATTCTTGGATGATGCGATTGCTGCGGCGATGTTGCCGGAAAAGGCACCGGGGAAACTCGATGCCATCGTCACCGCGCCGATCTGCAAAGAGTCCTGGCAAATGGCGGGATGCAAATTCCCCGGTCACACTGAACTCTTAGCACATCGCACCAAGAGTAAACGCATGGTGATGATGTTTTCGTCCCCCAAGCTCATGGTGGCGCTGGCAACGATCCACATCGCACTCATGGACCTGCGTAACAAGTTCACCATCGGCTGCGTGTTCGACCCCATCGACCTTGGCCATCAGGCACTCGTGAAAATGGGTGTCGAGAATCCCAGGATCGCTGTCTGTGGTCTGAATCCCCATGCTTCAGAAAACGGCATGTTCGGTGACGAGGAAGCACGCGTGATTACTCCCGCGATCAACATGGCTCACGAAGCAGGTATTGATGCTCGTGGTCCCTTTCCTGCAGATACGATTTTTATCGATGCGATCCGTGGCAAGTACGACATGGTCGTTGCCATGTATCACGATCAAGGCCTCATCCCCATCAAGCTTCTGGGCTTTGACGAAGCGGTTAACGTCACGCTGGGTTTACCCATCATCCGCACCAGCGTTGACCACGGCACAGCCTTTAACATCGCCGGTAAAAACCAGGCTGACCCCGGCAGCATGAAGGCTGCCATCAAACTCGCCGTCCAAATGGCGGGGGGCACTGTGGCGTAATCCTTCGCTTTTGGTTTTCGATTTTCAAGACAATTTTTACCGCAGAGACGCAGGGGACGCAGAGTTAAGAGAGAGTTCTGAGTGAGTTTTAAATGACCAATCCTCATATGGCCAAGGCGATCATAAGTCAGAATGAGATCGCACCAATAGTCAGACTGATTCCTTGAAACTTGTATTGGAAGTCTTGGGCTTTATCTGTACCAATCAAGTGGCAGGCGATGGGGATGCCAATAAAACTCAGCGATAGTAAAGCTGCACTGATTTCTGTGATGGGGTGATCACTGATTTTTGCGAAACCCCAAAATGGCATAAACACAATGTATTGGGCGCAAATCAATCCCAATACGACAAGTAAAGAATGATCTGCATATCCCTTGTTTTGAATGTCTCTCATTTTGAGCTTCGCTCAATCCCGCGTCGTGTCGCCTTTCCCTTATACACAATTTTCACAGTCTTTTTGTGGGTTTGTACGATAGTCTTGTTAGGCATGCCTTGTCTTTGACGTCTCATTTTTCATCATG
>PAIY01000140.1 GCA_002704825.1 Phycisphaeraceae bacterium | reverse complement strand
ATTCGACGAAATCCAGGAAGCTAACGGCGAATCCGTTCGCACTTCCTTTATCGCATATGACAGCCTCGGACAGGAAATCATTCTGGATCTCAACATCGTGCTGGAAGAAAAGTCCAACGCAGGTACCACATGGCGATTCTATGTCCAAAGTGAAGATGACAGCGACCTGTCCCGCATCCTCGGTGACGGCACGCTCAAGTTCGATACCAACGGCCGATTCCTGTTGGCTACGGATACCGAAATCACGTTGGACCTGGATAACACCGGTGCACTCAACCCCCAGACCATCACGCTCAACTTCGAGGACGAAGATGCACTCTCGGCTTTGGCTGCACCACAAAGTACCATCGCTGCGCAGTCGCAGGACGGTTCACCCATCGGGACTCTTGAGTCCTTCTACTTCTCCGAAGATGGTGTGATTCACGGAGTCTTTTCCAACAGCCTCGAACGCGATCTGGGACAATTGGTCCTGGCTAACTTCGTGAACCCTGATGGTCTGATCGAAGAGGCGGGCAACATGTACGACGTCACTGCCTCCAGTGGTGATCCGATTCTCGGCGCGCCGGGAACCAACGGCACGGGTCGCACACTCGGCCAGGCCCAGGAACTGAGCAACGTCGATCTGTCCAACGAATTTATCACCCTGATCAATGCCACCACCGGATACTCCGCCAACTCCCGCGTGTTCTCGACATCCGATCAGTTGATCCAGGAATTGCTGGCAACGTTGGCGTAAGAAAAGGGATTGGTGATTAGTGATTTGGGATTAGGGCAAGGCAAATAATCGGAGTATGAATCGCATCACATTGAAACCCTGATCCCTAATGGCAAATCCCTGATCCCTGTCCGAAGGACAAACCAAATGATCACACTCACCCGACTCAACGGGAAAAAATTTGTGCTCAATGCCGAGTTGATTCGGACCGTCGAGTCCAGTCCCGACACCATGGTGACATTGGTGAACGGCGATCATTTTGTGGTCAAGGAAGAGATGCAGGAAGTGATTGATGCAGCGATTCGCTACGGTCAGACGCTTCGCGGCTTGTTGCCACCGAGTTAGTCTGCAGCATTTAGCCACATCACTTGTGATGTGATGGGTCAGTTTCAAGGAACCTGTTGGAAACGACCGATAAACATTACACAAAGCGTTCAATTCACCGCGCTAGAGGTATGTTATGGACATTGGATCACTATTTGGATTGTTGGGAACCTGGGCACTGGTCTTCTGGGCCATGATGTCTGGTGGCCAGCTCGATATTTTCATCGACGTTCCCTCCATCATCATGGTGATCGGGGGGACCTCGACCATTCTCTTTGTGTGTTTCCCCGTCGGAACTGTCAAAGAAATTGTCAAGATCATCAAGCGATGCTTCTTCAATGAAGACAAGAGCGTGCAGAAGCTCATCGAAGACATGGTCAGCTTTGCTGAAATCGCCCGTCGTGACGGGATTCTCTCCCTCGAAGGCGTGACCAAGGACATCGATGATCCCTTTATCGTCAGCGGGATCCAAATGGCGGTCGACGGCACGGACCCTGAACTCATTGAACAGATCATGCAAACCGAGTTGGACAACGTGGCGGATCGTCACGCATCAGGTAAAGCCACCCTCGACGCCATCGGCAAGTACGGCCCGGCCTTCGGGATGATTGGTACCCTTGTCGGTCTGGTCATCATGCTTCAGAACATGGGTGACCCCTCCAAACTCGGCCCTGGTATGGCTGTGGCTTTGATCACCACGTTTTACGGTGCCCTGATGGCCAACGCCTTTGCCCTGCCGTTGGCTGACCGTCTTTCATTGCGATCCTCTGAGGAAATTTTGTACAAGACGATCATCATCAAGGGTGTCATGGCCATTCAGAGTGGTGACAACCCCCGTATTGTGGAACAGAAACTCAAGACCTATCTCCCGCCGACACAGGCAGCTGCGATGAACGCAGACCAGGCGGCATAAGGTCCGTGACGATTGTTCGTGAGTAAGCATCATGGCTAAAGACGACTGCAATTGCCCACCAGAAGGTGCACCGGAATGGCTCGTGACCTACGGTGACATGATGACGCTGCTGCTGTGTTTCTTCGTGATTCTGGTCTCCCTGTCGGAGATCAAAAAGGAAGACCAGTACCGCGCGGTGGTTGAAGCGGTGCAAAAGGCATTCGGGATGAAGGGCGGTGGCGGTGCCATGCCCACGCAGGACAACCCTGAAATGAGTCTGATCCCGCGTCTGGATGAGGTGCAGCTTCAACGCAAGAAAGAAAAAGAACACTCCAATGCGGATGACCCCGGTATTGAGGGCCGCGAGCGGGAAGTGACCAAAGTCCGCGAAGGCCAGAAATTTGCCGTCGGCGGACGCATTACGTTTGAACCGGGCAGCAGCGATTTAACTCCTTTAGCAAAGCGGGGTTTAAAAGTCGTTGCCAAAGAAATCAAAGGCAATAACACCAAGATCGAACTCACCGGTCATGCCGCCCGTCGTGAGATTTCGGTCAATTCGCCTTACAGCGACTTGTGGGCGTTGAGTTTCGCCCGTGCCAAGGCCGTGATGGACTTTCTGACCAGTGAAGAGGTTGGCATTCGTCCCGAGCGGATTCGCCTGGTCGCCAACGCCGAGAACGAGCCGGTGAAACAGAAGGTTTACGGCTGGGCTCAGTTACAGCCCAATCGGCGTGTGGAAATATATGTGATCGAAGCACTGGTGTCGGACTTTGATCGTGCCGAAACAGAGTAATGAGACAGGGATTAGTGATTAGGGATTTGGGATTAGATAAAAGCAGATTGTGCCATTGATTGAGGTTTTGGAACCCTCATCCCAAATGGTCAATCCCTGATCCCTGTGAAATCTCACGAAGGTAAGGAATCATGGCAGAGGCTCAACAACCTGAAGGTGAAGAGAAGAAAAGTAAGATCCCGATGAAGGCGATCATCATCGTGGCCTCGATTCTGATCCTCGAAGGGATCGGTATCACCACCGCGTTCATGATTGCCGGCAAGCCCTCGCCCGTTCAGGCCGACCCTGCAGCACTCGATGCCGAAGCGCTGGCCAACCAACAGGTCGAGGAACTGGTGGTCTCCGACAAGTTCCCCAACTCCAAAATGGGGCGCACCTATCTCTTTGACACCGAAGTCTACATCCTTCTGCGTCGCAAGCATCGTGACCGGGTGATGAACGACATGCAGAACATGAACGTTCGCGTCTCCTCGGAAATTGCCACCATCTTCCGCAGCATTGACCCGCTGCTTTTGGAAGAGCCGACTCTCGCGACACTGCGTCGTCAGATCAAGGCCAAGATGGATGAAATGTTCGGCAAGGACGAGCAGACCGGCCAACCCCTCGTTGAAGAGGTTTTAATTCGAAAATGTACACGTTTCAGGGCGGATTATTGAGTTTATCCCAAGACAATTACGCCCAGTCATGGTAACCTAGGCAGTACAATGGCCCAAGATCCACAACAATCTGATCCCAACGACGATAGCTCTCGGCAGGAAGCCGCGAAAATCGTTCAGGGGGCCTTGGATGATGCCAGCAAGTCCGTCTCGGCCATGCAGGATGCAGCCAGTGAAGCGCTCGGTGATGGGGACATCCCCGGATCGCTCATGGACGCACCCAATGCACCCGAAGGCATTGACATGCTGCGCGATGTGGATCTGCATGTGGCCATTGAACTGGGTCGCACGAACATGCTCGTTGAGGATGTTCTGAAAATCACCGACGGCTCAGTCATTGAACTGGACAAACTCGCCGGTGACCCGGTGGATGTGTATGTAAATGATCGACTGGTGGCACGTGGCGAAGTGCTGGTGCTCAATGACAACTTCTGTATTCGTGTCAGTGAAATCGTCGCGAATCTGGAAGACGAGGCCAACGAAGCCGCCAAGGCCGGTTGATCGACAATTTGAAGTGACGGCGGAGCCGTTGCAATTGCGGATGCGGAGCATCTGCGGAAAGGCCAGGGATTGGCCATGCCGAGGAGTCGGTTGAATCTGGTGCGCTCACTTGCGTTGCTGTGGTGTCTCATAGCGACAGCGGGTGTCACATGGGCGCAGACCACTTCCAACGCCTCATCTTCGTCTCATTCCCAAACACACCATTCAACGCAAAATACCACGCAATCCAGCACCGGTTGGACCACGCTATTGGCGCAGGCTTCGGATACCGAATCGCGCCCGCTGGTTCCGACGGTTCCCAAACAGCCCAACAATCCGCAATCTCCGACCGCACCTTCGACCACATCAACCAAAACCAATGCCGATCCACTGTTGGAGTTGGCGCAGCGGATGCGTGATGAAGCTGCTCGTAATGAACAGGAACGCAACGCTCAGCGTCAGGCCAAGCAGTCGGCCAATAATGAGTCCAAGCCTTTGCCGGTGTACAAACCCGCTGACGCCCAGCCTACAGAAAACGAAGTCCGCAGCCGTGAGTTACTCATGGCCAATCCCAATGAACGCAAGCCGCTTGGCGCTCCAGGTGAAGGCTTGGTGCCTGATTCAAATCCCAATGAAGACGAACCGCTGGGAAGCTTTTCGGATACCGGATCGTGGATTCTCAATACGGTGACCGCGCTGGGCGTGGTGATCGGTTTGATCTTCGCCATGCGAATGGGCATGAACAAGCTCTCAGGTCGCCCGGTCATGGGAGGGCGAAGCGGCATTGTCGAAGTGCTCAGCCGGACCTCGCTTTCGCCACGCAACCAGGTCATGCTCCTGCGTCTTGGGCAACGGATCATTGTCGTCAGTGAAGGCCCTGCTGGTGTTCGCACCTTGGCCAATGTCGATGATCCCGATGAAGTCGCCGGTTTACTCACGTCCATCTCCGCTTCCAAGCCCGGTAGTATCAGTCAGAGTTTCAACCAACTGCTAAACCGTGCAGACACCGAAATGGACAACCCCTCGGGATTTGCCCGTGAGCATGGCGGTGATGATGACGAACACATGATCGACAAGACCCGCAATGAGCTTTCGAGTTTGCTTTCGCGTATCCGTGCCATGAGTGGCGGGAAGGGGGGACGCGATGAGTAAGCTTTTGAATTGGGTCCCATCGCCGATGTTCTTCACAAGTCGCTTGCTGCGTGATGCCCAGCCGACATGTTCGCTGCAACGCGTTGCGACGCCAGCCGAGTCCAGGCAATCGACGGGTAATTGGCGATGGCTGTGTTTGATTTTGCTGATGTTGTTGCCGTTGTGCATGACGTCGGATGTGTCCGGTCAGTCATCCCAGGAAAACAACAACCGCGTGGAAGTGGACAACCTTGATCCGGCCAATCCGATCTCGGTGCTTGAGCGCGTCGGGCGGGCGATTCCACTTCAGCCTCAGGACGGCACGGAAGTCGACAGCCTGGGGTTGTCCAGTTCACTGTCGATTATCGTGTTGCTGACGGTGCTTTCGATCGCGCCTGCGATCATCATCATGACCACGAGTTTCACGCGTATCGTCGTGGTCTTTGCACTGCTTCGTCAGGCGATGGGTACGCAGTCGCTGCCCCCATCACAGGTGATCGTGGGTCTGTCGGTGTTCCTGACGCTGCTGGTGATGGCACCGACTTTCGACCGGATTCACAAGGAATGCATCATCCCGATGCAGAACAACGAACTGGATCAGTTGACCGCCTGGAGTCGTGCCAAGCAGCCGCTTCGGGATTTCATGTTTGACCAGATCGAGTATGCAGGCAACTGGGGCGATGTGTACATGCTGCTCAAATACCGTGGCGTGGACATCAGTCAGCCCGAGACGCTGCGTCGTGCGGATGTGGATATGGTGACCTTGATTCCCGCGTTTATGCTCGGCGAACTCAAGACCGCGTTCTTGATTGGCTTCCGACTGTACTTACCGTTCATGATTATCGACATGGTGGTGGCCAGCATCCTCATCAGTGTGGGCATGATGATGCTCCCGCCGGTGATGGTGTCCCTGCCGTTCAAGTTGCTGCTGTTCGTGTTGGTTGATGGTTGGCAACTCGTCACCGGCAATATCCTCAGCAGTTTCGCCGTCCCCGGCGTGACAACGTAGCTGGGGTGATGAGTTGTCGCATGCGCATTGGAAGGTTGAATTAACGAAAGACATTGGAATGAACCACAGAGTCACAGAGTCACAGAGCCTGAATAAGACAGAGAAAGCAAACTCGGTTTTGCCTTTCTCTGTGCCTCTGTGTCTCTGTGGTTCATTCCAAATGCTTGATGATCAAGGAGGCTGCGATGTCCGTTGATCAGGCCGTTGACATTGTGCGTGAAGCATTGACGTTGATGCTGCTGTTGAGCCTGCCGATTCTCGGGGCGGCATTGGTCATCGGTATGGGTGTGAGTATTTTTCAGGCCATGACACAGATCCAGGAACAGACACTGAGTTTTGTTCCCAAGATCATTGGCATGGTGATTATCACGATCCTGGTGACCCCGTGGATCGCGACCATGATCCTGGACTTTGCACGGAAAATGTTCTCCGGCGGATGACGGATTTTGCAGTTGAGAAGGTCCAATGTTTCAAAGCATTTTTTACCACAGACCCCGGAAGTTCACACAGATGAACACAGATAAAGGCAACATGATGATTCGTCACTCCCGCGCAGGCAGGAGTCCAGTGGCATGCAGTAAACGCCTGCACATTTCACTGGATTCCCGCCTGCGCGGGAATGACTCAGAAGCAGATGTATTGATCAGTGTTTATCTGTGTGAACTTCCGGGGGCTGTGGTTACATGTCTTGTTTGAGATGAACCAACGAAAGGAGTCCAAATAACGTGCCCATTGGCTTTGAACCCATGTTAAATCACGTGCCTGCCTGGCTGTTGGTGCTCTTCCGCATCGCCGGGATCTTTTTCATGGCACCAGTGTTTGGTTCAACGACCATTCCCGTGCGTTATCGCATGCTTCTTTCCGTTGCTGTTTCGTGTTGTGTCTACCCAATGCTCATTGAACCGGGCCGTCAGGCGTTACCCAATGTCATGCCGCTCGTGACCAACGGGATGTTCTTCTGGACGATGGGCGCAGCCGTGGCCATGGAGATGCTTATCGGTGTTCTCATCGGCTTTGGTGCGACGCTTCCCATCTTCGGCATGCAGGTCGGCGGGCGCATCATCGACCAGCAGATGGGACTGGGCATCGCCGGTGTGTACAACCCTGAAGTTGGTGAAGAGGTCGGCATTATCAGTGAATTTTTCTTCATGCTCGCGCTGGCGATCTTCGTGATCATCGGCGGGCACCGCGTCGTTCTGACCACACTTGTAGGCAGCTTCAATCACATTCCCCTTGGGCAGTTTGTCGTGGGGGGCAATGTCATCGACCTGATCGTCGGACTCTGTCATGCCATGTTCGAACTTGGCTTGCGTGTGTCTGCCCCCTTGCTTTGCCTGTTTTTCATGCTCACCGTGTCGATGGGTTTCATCGCCCGCACCGTGCCCCAACTCAATATTTTGAGTATTGGTTTTACGGTTCGAATCGTCTGCGGCGCTTTGATTGTCATCGGTGCCCTGGGCGTGATGTTTAACGTGTATGGCACGGACCTTCATGTTTTGCTAAGGAGAATCAGCCTGTTTTTTGCTCCTTAACGTACAAGGCATCAGCGACACGCAGTGTCGCAGCTAGTGTCTTTAACCCGAATCCTTAACCCGAATCCTTAACCCGAATCAGAAGTCCCTGAACCATGGCCGAAACTGACGCAGAAAAATCGGAAGCCCCAACGCCCCGGCGCCTTCAAGAGGCACGCGACGATGGGAACATTCCCAAGAGCACGGATTTGACAGCAGCATTGTCGCTGATTGCTGCCGTGTTTTTGCTGTACATCTTCGGCGGGCGTTTACTTGGTGGGATGAAAGTGATCCTGGCAGCAATGCTCAGTAACACGCACACGCCCAATCCGTCGCGTGCGCTGGACGTTGTCAACCTGCCGGTTTTCACGGGGACGGTTTTGCTTCAGGGCTTGGTGCCGTTGACATTGGGGGTGGCATTGGTGGCGTTGGTGGTGACGATTTGCCAGGTCGGTTTTGTGGTGACCACCAAGCCGTTGGAAATTGATCTGACCAAACTCTCACCGCTTAAGGGTCTGAAGAACATGGTGAGTATGCGCGGCTGGACCCGTCTTGTCATGAGTCTGGGCAAGGTGAGCATCATCGGTGCGGTGGCATCGCTGTACATCTACATGCATCGCCTGGAGATCATCAAGCTCGCGGAGTTGCCATTATTGGCAGGGATGACGGCTGCATGGGAATTGGTGTTCATGATGGCGTTGTGGATCGGGGCTGTGCTACTGATCCTTGCCGTGGCCGACTATGCCTATCAGCGTTGGCAGCATCACACTGATTTAAAAATGACCAAGCAGGAAGTCAAGGAAGAACTCAAACGCATGGACGGTGATCCGATGATCAAGCAGCGTCGAGCGCGCGTTGCCAGACAGTTGGCTATGCAGCGCACCGCCGCTTCCGTCCCACAGGCCGATGTGATCGTCACCAACCCGACACATTTTGCCATCGCACTCAAATATGACTCAGCCACGATGAGAAGCCCCAAGCTCATTGCCAAGGGCGCCGACATCATGGCGTTCCGCATCCGCCAGATTGCCATGCAGCACGAAATTCCCATCGTCGAACGCAAGGAACTGGCTCGCGGACTGTACCGCAACGTGGAAGTCGGCCAGGAAGTCCCCCCGGAGTACTATGCCGCGGTGGCGGAGATTTTGGCCTACGTTTACCGACTGAATCGACGTGAGGAAATGGCAAGAGCGTGAAAACAAGGAGTAGTGATTTGTGATTAGGGATTAGGGAAAAGACATGAAAGCACAAGAGACAAACAAATCACAACCCTAATCCCAAATCCCTCAACAAGCCTTAAACCAACGAACACCATAACGAACCAACACAAACAAGGAATCGACAACAACCGGAACTGAATAATAAATGGCACAACTGGCATCACAACTCAACATTCCTGGCTGGATCAACAAGATCGGGCGCTATCAGCAACTGTTCGTGCCGATCGCGTTTGTCTGCCTGTTGGGTGTGATTGTCGTCCCGTTGTGGCCGGTGGTGATGGACATGCTCGTTGCCACCAACATCGCCTTGGCCGCGTTGATTTTGTTGACCACCATTTACGTGGCATCACCGTTGGAGTTCTCGGTTTTCCCGTCACTGCTGCTGGCCACCACCTTATTCCGACTTGTGCTTAACATCGCCTCGACACGTTTGATTCTCGCTGCCAACACCACATCGCCTGAAGAAGCGACTGCGGTGGCTGGCAAGGTCATTGAGAGTTTTGCTTCGTTTGTGACCGGTGGTTCGCTGATTGTCGGTTTGATTCTATTTGTGATTCTGATCATCGTGCAGTTCGTGGTCATCACCAAAGGTGCAACCCGTATCTCCGAAGTGGCTGCGCGTTTCACGTTGGACGCCATGCCCGGTAAACAGATGGCCATTGATGCGGATCTCAACGCCGGCTTGATTGATGAGAAGTCGGCCCGTAAGCGTCGTGAAGACATTGCCCAGGAAGCCGACTTTTACGGTGCCATGGACGGTGCTGCCAAGTTCGTACGTGGTGACGCCATTGCAGGCATTATCATCACGATCATCAACATCCTAGGCGGTTTTGCCATCGGTGTGTTTGAAAAGCAGTGGGGCTTTAGCACATCACTGGAAGTCTTCACCAAGCTGACTATCGGTGACGGCCTGGTTTCGCAGTTGCCTTCGTTTGTCATCTCCATCGCCGCTGGCCTGATCGTTACGCGATCCAGTGGCAAGTATGACCTGGGCACCGAACTGACCCGCCAACTCACCGGACGTTGGATGGCCATGGCGATCACCGCCTGCTTCCTTGCCATGATGGCCTTCACCGGCTTGCCTGCAACACCGTTGCTCGTGTTGGCAACGCTGCTGGGTGTCGGGGCCTGGGTGGTTCGTGGCAATGAGATTAAAGCTGAACAACAAGTCGTCAAACAGGAAAAAGCCAAGGCCGAAAAACAGACCGCCGAAGTCCCCGTCGAACAGGTGCTCGCTGTTGACCTGTTGGAACTGGAAGTCGGTTATGGCCTCGTGCGCCTGGTCGATACCGGGCAGGGCGGCACGCTGCTTGATCGCATCAGTGGTATCCGCCGCCAACTTGCAGGCGATATGGGCCTGGTCATGCCCCCCGTGCGTATTCGCGATAACATCCAACTCGCACCCACCGATTACCACATCAAAATCCGTGGCAACTCCGTCGCTTCAGGTTCGGCGCATCCCAACCTGTTCATGGCCATGGACAGCGGGCTTGCAAGCCAACCCCTCGAAGGTGGCATCAAGACCCGTGAGCCGGCTTTCGGACTCGATGCCGTCTGGATTGAACCGGGGCAGAAGGATCAGGCTGAAGCACTGAACTACACCGTGGTCGATGCAACCAGCGTGGTCGCAACGCATCTGACCGAAGTGGTCAAGAACCATGCTTCGGAACTGCTTAACCGCGAAGAGACCAACAACCTCATCACCCAACTCCGCGAAAAGGCGCCCAAGCTTTGTGCAGAAGTCCTTGGTGAAGGTGACAAGGTCGGCCTAATCAAGCCCGGTGAGTTACAGAAGGTGCTCCAGAATCTGTTACGTGAACGTGTTCCGATTCGTGACCTGGAAACCATCATCGAAACCCTTGGCGATTGGGCACCGCGCACCAAGGACATGGACGTGCTCACTGAGTATGTCCGTAATGGCCTGCGTCGGACCATCTGCAATCAGTATGTGCAGTACGTCCCCGATGATGCCAACAACATTGGCTCTGATGTGCAGAGTACGGTCCCCAAACTCTTCTGCGTGAGTCTGGATCCGGCCTTGGAAGATCAGATCAATGGCTTTATTGATCGCAGCGCTGAAGGGTCGACCGTCTCGATCCCACCGGCCGTGGCAACGCGCATTGTCACCGCGATTTTGCAGGAATTACAGCAGCTCATTCAGGCTGGACACCCGCCCGTGGTCCTGGCATCACCGCCTGTGAGAGCAGCCGTGCGAAGTTTATTGGAACCGCATCTGGCGATGTCGGCCGTTCTGGGATATAACGAAGTCAGTAAAGGAGTCCAGGTGCAAAGTGTGGGAATGGTTCAATTGGAATCGGTTAATCAGCAGCAGCAGGCACAAGGGGTAGGTCGTTGAATAACATCAAGACATTCACCGCTTCAAACATGGCCCAAGCCATGGCCATGGTCAAGGCACACATGGGTGACGATGCCATGATTCTGCACACGCGCTCCTTCAAGCAGGGCGGGTTTCTTGGCTTTGGTGCTCAAAACGTCATTGAGGTGACCGCCACCACACCCGACGAAAGACCACGCCGACGCAAGGCCCCGCGCCGCGAGCGTCCGCCACTGAACACACCAACCCGCCCGCCATTGGTCGGACCTTCAAACTCCCAACCCACAGCCGGTGATCTCATCCGTCGGACCTATGCAGCAGCACTCAGTGAGCAGCAGAATGCACAGCCGCACCCTTCCCAGTCCACCTACAACAATCCGCATCAACCGCTAAACCCGCAGCAGAATGTCATCACGCCGCCGCCGGTGCATCCTGCTTCGCATCGTCCCAATCCGGCCCAGCCGCAGTACCTGCCTGCATCCAACAAGGCTTCGAATAACACCGAGTCTGCCAAGCAGTTGGCTGAGGAAATGCAGGCTGTCAAACGCATGGTCGAACGACTCATGCAGCAGCAGGCATCGCGTGGTGATAACAAGCCCTCGGACTTGCCCGACCAGTTGTTTGATCAGTACATGAATCTCATCAAGCAGGAAGTCGCCCAGGAAATCGCACAGGATATTGTCACGCAGGTCTCCGAACGCCTGACCGAAAAAGAACTGGAAAACCCAACCAAAGTCCGCAAGGCGATCCGCGATTGCATTTGCGATTTTATCCCGGCTCATCATGAACAATGGGACCTTGAAAAAACCGAAGACGGTCGCCCGCGCACCATCGCGCTCATCGGCCCAACCGGTGTCGGCAAGACCACCACGGTTGCCAAACTCGCTGCAACCTTCAAACTCAAACAGGCCAAGCATGTCGGCTTGATCACGCTCGATACCTACCGTATCGCCGCTGTTGATCAACTGCGCACCTACGCGGACATCATCGGTATCCCGCTGCATGTCTGTAACACGGCAGCCGAACTCGATGCAGCAGTCGGTAAATGTGCAGGCTGTGATGTCGTACTCATCGACACTGCCGGCCGATCCCAACGCGATGATCCCAAGCTTGATCAACTCAAGAAATTTATCGACACCGCCAACCCGCACGAAGTCCACCTCGTACTCTCTTCAACCTGCACGCAGAAGGTGATGCTCGAAGCAGCCAAACGCTTCTCCGAAGTCCGCACCGATCGCATCATCTTCACCAAGCTCGATGAAGCAGTCTCCTACGGCGTGTTGCTCAATGTCAGCAAACAGGTCGGCAAGGAACTGAGCTACATCACCACCGGACAGGAAGTCCCGCACCAGATCGAACCCACCGCATCCCTGCGACTGGCTGATCTGGTCATTGACGGGGAGTTGGCCTCATGATGACCGACCAGGCACAGGCATTACGACAGTTGGTGGCTCAAAATCAGCAAGTCACCCAACCTGCTACGCAACAGCAACCCGTTGCGCCCCAACGCCAGCGTCACGCGCGCATCGTTGCCGTCACCAGTGGCAAAGGCGGTGTCGGTAAATCCAATGTCTCGGTGAACCTGGCCATCCAACTCACGCAGGCCGGCCGTCGCGTTGCGCTTCTTGATGCGGATCTGGGGACCGCCAATGCCGACGTGCTCTGCAACGTGCCTGTCGGTTCGACTCTTGCACAGGTCGTCAATGGTCAGTACACGCTCAAGGAAGTCATGGTCAAAACGCCCGGCGGATTCTATCTCGTCCCCGGCGCTTCAGGCTTGGCCAACATCGCTGACATGTCCGCCGATGCCCGCAAGCGACTCGTTGATCAGATCTATGAACTCGAAGCCATGGTCGATGTGATCATCATCGACACCGGTGCAGGTGTTTCCTCCAACGTGCTGGGCTTTGCGCTCAGTGCGGATCAGATTCTGGTCGTGACAACACCTGAACCCACCGCCATGACCGATGCCTACGCGGTGATCAAATCACTCGTTGCTGAGCGTCAGGATTTGGATGTACGCCTGCTGGTGAACATGGCCAGCGATGTCACCGAAGGCCGCGAAATTTACCACCGTCTCAACGCAGTGTGTCGGCAGTTTCTTTCGATCAACATCCTTTATGCCGGTCATGTGATTTTCGATCCTGCTGTGCGTAAAGCCGTTCGCGCCCAGGAACCGTTTCTGCTTGCATCGCCCAAGTCCCAGGCCACGCAGTGTATCCGCAGCTTAGCCACCCGCGTGGACCGACTTGCCCAAATCCCCAGTGGGCCAGGCCTCATGGGTCGCATGTCCCAATGGTTCAAACGCAAGTAAACTCGGGCGAGCCGCCGTGTGTCACGGCTGGATTGAGCGAAGCTCAACACGACATTCACATTGTGTCATCACAACCATCCTTGAAATAAATCCAATCTCCTCACGGTTATCTCGTATCATACGCCTGTAGCAAAGTGCATAAACAAGCGTCCACGTTCGTCACTCCCGCGCAGGCGGGAGTCCAGTGGAACTTGCAAGCGTCAACTTTATGCCACTGGATTCCCGCCTGCGCGGGAATGACGAATCGAAATTCTGCATGGCGATTAATGACGCATACGGCCTACACCTCATGATCACGATTGGACACGCCGCATGGACTTCACCTGGATCAACACACAAGACAGCCTCGATTGGCAGGAACTCTCCGACCTCTATCGCATCGCACCGTTGGGCAATAAATCCCCCGAGTTTTTGAAGACGGTGTTTACCAACAGTCTTTTCAAATGGTTCGTCTATCACGATGACAAACTCGTTGGTGTCGGTCGTGCGTTAGCAGACGGTGCGGACTGTTCCTACATCGGTGATGTTGCTGTACACCCCGACTATCAAGGCATGAAACTCGGCAAGCAGATCATTGAAAAACTCATCGAAGATTCCAAAGATCATCGCAAAGTCATCCTCTATGCCAACGTCGGTAAGGAAGGCTTTTACACCAAGCTCGGCTTTCACCCGATGAACACTGCTATGGCTATTTTCAAGGATCAACAGTGGGCCTTGGATGCAGGCGTGACACGTTTGCCCGATACCGCTGAGCGTTAACCATGTGAACTCATGAAACATTTGGGGCAATACATCGCAAAGTTTGTCGGGGCATTGGCAGTGATCGCCTGCCTGCCGATCGCGTTGGTGCATGTGTCTATCGAGCAGTTACCCAATCTCATTCCCGATCGCTGGATCAGCCCCCAAGGTCGCAACCGACTCCGTGCGGTGATCCCGTGGCTATGGGTTGCGATCTTCACATTGTTAGCAATGTGGCTCTTTGTCGGACTGCAATCCTCAAAGAGTGTGTAATCTCAGGCGAGCCGCGTCGTGACAAAGCGGATTGAGCGTAGCTCAACTTTCTACTGCATCATGTACACCTCATGTAATACTCGCACAATGATGATTTCCTGCTACAATACTTCGCTTCACACGATGGACAGGACAAGCCATGGAGCTTTTCAAACAATTCAGTTTTGATGCCTCGCACGCGCTACCGATGGTTCCCGAAGGCCACAAGTGTAAGCGGTTGCATGGCCATACCTACATCGTGGAAGTGATCACCGAAGGTTCGGTCGACCCGAAAATGGGTTGGGTGCACGATTTGGCGGACATCAAGAAGTTCATGGACCCGATCCTCAAGCAGTTGGATCATTATCATCTCAATGATATTGAAGGCTTGGAGAATCCGACCGCCGAGAACATCGCCAAGTGGATTTGGGCACGACTCAAGCCACAACTTCCCGAACTTTCTGCATTAAAAATCTGGGAAACCCGTACAAGTGGTTGCATCTATCGCGGTGATGAGTAATCTGGTCTTGCCGGTGGTTCTTTTATTTTATGTCGGATACAAACGTTTGTATTGAACTTGCAACAACGCATCAGGAATTTGAATCATGTCCACGCAAATAGCATTCGTCGGCTGCTCACACATTCACGTGCAGGGCTTTACCAAC
The DNA here is from genome assembly GCA_002704825.1 of Phycisphaeraceae bacterium. Classification (GTDB taxonomy): domain Bacteria; phylum Planctomycetota; class Phycisphaerae; order Phycisphaerales; family Phycisphaeraceae; genus UBA7800. The sequence goes on along the minus strand of PAIY01000140.1, from coordinate 23,322 downwards.
ATGGTCAAACAGGTCCAAGGCATTACCGTCAAGTATGCCTGGGATCCGGAGATTGAACGCGCTCAGAAATGGGGGGCCCAGGTCGGGGCGGAGGTCGTGACGGATCTGAAAGTCATTGCCAAAGATCCGGACATCAAAGCTGTCGTGATCACCTCCAAGACGGTTGAACATGCTGAGTTGGTGAAAATGTTCGCCAAAGCCGGCAAGGACATGTTCGTCGAAAAACCCCTGGGCATGAGTGCCGAAGATGCCGCGAAGCAGGCCAAGCAGATCAACAAAGCTGGCGTGCTTTTCTCCACCGGATACTTCATGCGCAGTTTCCCCATGAACCTCTACGCACGCGAAGCGATTCAATCCGGCAAGCTCGGTAAGATCACCCGCATCAGCCTCAGCAACTGTCACGCCGGTTCACTGGGTGGCTGGTTCGACACCGAATGGCGCTGGATGACCGATCCCAAGGAGTCGGGCTGCGGTGCGTTCGGTGACTTGGGGACACACATCCTCGACATCCTGTTGTGGTTCATGGAAGACGACAAGGTCAAGAAGGTCACCGGCGCGGTGGACTCGGCAACGGGCCGTTATGGCAAAGTCGATGAATACGGTCAAGGCCTGCTCAAGTTCAAGTCCGGTGCGGTTGCCAACATCGCTGCCGGCTGGGTCTCCAATGCTGATCCCTACAAAATGAACATCTCCGGCACGGAAGGTGAACTTTTCGTCGAAGATGGCAAGCTGTTCATCAAGACCAAGGACATGGACAAGCCTGAGCAAGTCACTGATTTGCCCGACGCCATGCCGCATGCGTTTATGATTTTCATCGAACGCATCGCAGGCATCTCCGAGTTGCCGATGGTGACCGCTGATGAAGCAGCACTTCGCAACAAGGTGATGGAAAAGATCTATGAAGGTGCCAAGGAAAACACATGGGTTAAATGCTAAGTCTCGCCTGATCAAACAAAACAAAAAAACGCACACGGCTATAGCAATTTGCATCAACAATCGCCCACTTCCGTCACTCCCGCGCAGGCGGGAGTCCAGTGAAATTTGCAAGTATCAACGACATACCACTGGATTCCCGCCTGCGCGGGAATGACGAATCGAATTTCTGTATGGCGATTAATGACGCGATCTGCTCTAAATCGTGTGCGTTTTTTTTGTCGACTGACGTATACTCTACGTTGATGCCTGTTTTTAAGCGGTTTTTGCGTCCTTGCTGCGTTGAGCCGCTGCCTTGTCTGCTGCCATGACGGATGCCTGTTTGCTTTTACGCAGTTGACTGACGGACTGGACTTTCATGCGTGCTGCACCGGCCCATGCTTTGGTTTTAACGGTTGGGTTGGCTAGCCGTTTCTTCGCTGCATTGATGTCGGTTTTGCGATAGTTGGGTAGCCACTGGCTTTGGGCAACGAGCATCTCATCGGTCATCTGCCAGATTTCCTCGGGGTTGAGCATGGCAGCGACCAACGGGTCATGGAGCATCGCTTGTTTGAGTAACGTCACATCACCTGTCACAGCAGCATCCTTACTCATGCGTTGCACACTCACCGAGGCATTGCACGTTGCAGCGCAGGCCTGAGGGAGTGTGATACCTGCCTGCATGTTCATGCCGGTGGCATCGACGTAACCCGGTGCTTCGACGATGCAGTCGTTGGGCAGGTTGGTGATGATGCCGTTGTTACGGACATTGAAGTGCCCGCGATACATGCGGTTGGTTTCCAGGGATTCGATGATGTAGCTGCCATGTTCTGTGGAACGGTGATACTCGGTTAACGGTTTGCCTGCTTCAGCAAGCCACTTGGGGAAGTCGGTTTTAAACCAGTTGCGACCTTCGGTGCAGACCCGCAGATAACCACCCGTTTCACCGTTGATCCAACTGGATAAGTCGATCCACTTCTTGATCTCTTTGGCCCGTTTGCGATACCACGGCACGTACTCGGAGAGATGGCCATTGGACTCCGTGGAGTAGTAGCCAAACCGCTTGAGCACGTCGATTCGGACTTTCTCGGTTTTGGAAAAGATTGGATGCGTTTCAAACGCTTTAAGCAATGTGTCGCTGTCGATCATCTTGCCTTTGTAACAGACATGCGTGTACCAGGTCTGATGGTTAATGCCTGCACAGATGATCTGCGTGCGAGCATTCAACGCTGCATGATCGTGACCTTTGATGGGCTCATCACCAAACAGGTTGGCAAGGACACTGTCAATCTGTTTCCAACCGCCCTCAACGCCATGGCAAAGTCCGACGGTGTTGATGCCTTGGCCTTTGTCATAGGCATCGAGTGAAGCCCATGTATTCATGGCCATGGGGTTGGCATAATTCAGGAACAACGCCTGCCCATGATCGTTGTCCGTCAGTTCGACCATGTCCTTCTGAAACGCCAAGATTTGTGGGATATTTCGCTGACCATACATGACCCCGCCTGCGCAGAGCGTATCGCCGACGCATTGATCCACGCCGTATTTCAGGGGGATATCAATGTCGGTTGCGAAGGCTTCCAGGCCACCAATACGGGTGCAGTTGATGACATAGCGTGCGCCATCCAGTGCGCGTCGACGTTGCGTGGTCGCGGTGATTTTGCAGGGCAGTTTGTTGGCCTTGGCATCCTTGGCCAGAATCTGCTGAATCATCGAGAGATTGGCTTTGGAGATATCGTGCAACGCAATCTCAATCTTGCTGCCTGCAAACTCAGGCACCTTCCACAAGTCACGCGTGAGTGTACGTGTAAAGCCAACCGAGCCGGCACCAATGAATGCGATTTTAAATGACATGTTTTAAGTCTCCTGTGATTCGTTTTTTTTTTACCGACAAGACGCCAAGATCGCCAAGGTAAGAGAGAAAAACAGCAAGGCATTTTTTAACCACAGAGACACAGAGACACAGAGTAAAACCAAATAGATTTAGCTTGATGGTCTCTTTTGGGCTCTGTGTCTCTGTGGTTAATCATTCATGTTTTAAACTTGGCGGTCTTGGCGTCTCTGCGGTTAATATGTCTTTTTTAAGATCAGTGCTAAGAGTTTATGTGCTAAAATGAAATTGAAAATAAGGTCTTGTGTCAGACTTTTAAGGATTTGTGCGGTATGGCTAAAAGCATCGCCAATGCGTTGGGACTCAGGCAGAGGACGTTTGGGATGACGTATGTCCGGACCTGGCAGATGCATCGGTTTGATCTGTCTGCGATGGGCTATGAGACACGAACACCAGGTTGTGGTTATGACTGGCCGTGTGCCAACCGTCCCCAGGCCGTGTTGTTCCAATACACGTTGGCGGGGCGCGGGTGTCTGCAGGTGGATGACGGGCCGGTGCAATTCGTGGAAGTCGGGCAGGCGATGTTGATCCCCATGCCATCAGCGACACGCTACTTTGTCGGTCGTGATTCGGATTGGGAGTTTGTCTGGATGATGCTCGGTGGCGATGGGGCGATGACACTCAGCGAGCAACTGGTATCGCAGTTGGGCATGCGTGTCACCATGCCTTTGCACTCTCCGCCGGTGCAACAGTGCGTGGACTTTTACCGACGCTTGCTACAGCGGAAGAAGTCAGATCAACGTTTGGATGAGTATGCGATCAATCAGTTCGTGCATCACTGGTGTTTATCGCTTCGTCAGTTCATGCTCCAACCGGTTCGCCGGATACCTGAGCAGATTGCGCTGGTCCAACATTGGATGGCCGATCAGATGTCCGACTCGCAGTTGCGCGTGGAGTCGTTAGCCGAGGCTGCGGGTTATTCGCGGTTTCATTTCAGTCGGATCTTTCGGGATGCGGTGGGGATGTCGCCTTCTCAATATCTGATGCAGCTTCGGATGCGCCGTGCCTTGGAGTTGTTGACCACGACGGACTTGCCAATCAAGCAGATTGCTGGTGAGGTCGGCTTCGAGGAAGTGAGTTGGTTTACCACCACATTCAAAAAGCACATCGGCCAGACACCCGGCGGGGTCCGCAAGGAGCAACGGGACATGGGTTGGAGTGAAGCGGTGCGGCTGTGAGTTGATCAATTGGTATTTGAAGGTCGTGCTAAACCGCAAGCGGTTTTTTGAATTCGAAATTCGAAATCTCAAATTGCTTTCGCTACAATGTTCGGTTCAAAACAGACTTTTACCCCCGGAGCCCCATCATGCCCAAGGTCATTGAAGGCAACATGCTCGCAGACGGTGCCAAGGTCGGCATAGTCGTCGCCCGTTTCAACGAATTTCTCACCGGCAAGCTCATTGACGGTGCTGTCGATGCGTTTAAGCGTCACGGCGGAGATGATGCCAACCTCACGCAGGTCTGGGTACCCGGCAGTTTCGAACTTCCCGGTACGGCATTGAAGATGGCTCAGAGCGGTAAGTATGATGCCATCATCTGTTTAGGTTGCGTGATCCGCGGTTCGACGGGGCATTACGACTTTGTTGCTGCCGAAGCTGCCAAGGGGATCGGCCAAGCCGGGATGCAGTCAGGTGTGCCTGTGGTTTTCGGCGTGATCACCGCGGATACGCTGGAGCAGGCCATTGATCGCAGTGGTGCCAAGCAGGGCAACAACGGTGGCAAAGCGATGCTCACCGCCATTGAGATGATTAATCTTTACAAACAGCTTTAAAACAGGGATTAGTGATTAGTGAATAGGGATTAGGGCAAGGCATCCCAATGTGGTTGCGCTTGGTTCTATTTGTCTTTTCCCTGATCCACAATCCCCAATCCCTGATCCCACTCTTGAATCCTTGCTATACTACCCGCCTATGCCAAAGCGACGTGAAATCCGAAGATGTGCCATGCAGTTGCTTTACCAGATGGATGTGACGGGCGAGACGGATCCCGAACTCCTTGCTGAATCGCTGGATGACGATTTTGATGATGCCCATACGCAGGATCAGGCCGTGAAGCTGTCGGTTGCCGCGTGGGCCAATCATGAGAAAGCCGACGAACTGGTTTGTGATCTGGCACCGAAGTGGCCGACCAAGCGTCAGCCGCCGGTGGATCGTGCGTTGTTGCGTTTGGCATATCACGAGATGATCACCGGCTATGCACCGGCTCGCGTTGCGATCAACGAAGCCATCGAGTTGGCCAAGCAGTATTGTGCGGAGCAGAGCCCCAGTTTCATCAACGGTGTACTCGACAAGGTTTTCAAAGACCTTCAAGAAAAGCAGCTTATCCCCAAGACGCAGCAGGCACCGGTGTCAGATGATGACTGGCTGACTGATGCAGTGGAACCTGATTCGTCCGACACCCAAGCACGCGATTAATTGACATCCAAAAACCAAAGAGAGCCATGGGACTTTTCAAATCAGCATTCAATAAGATCAAGCAGGGCTTGGACAAGACGCGCTCCGTCTTTGTCAACGAAGTCCGCACCATCCTTTCGGGTAAACCGCTCTCCAAGGAACTGCTCAAGCAACTCGAAGCGCGCATGATCCAGTCGGACTTTGGCGTTAAGACTTCCCGCGAACTCGTGGCTGACATTGAAGCTGCCTGGGAACGTGACGAAATCTCAACGGGTGATCACGCGCTGGCTTTCCTCAAGGATCAGCTTAATGCGTATTGGCCGGAGGAAGACCGCAGCCTGCACTTTGCTGAATCCGGCCCGACGATCATTCTCGTGGCAGGCATCAATGGTGCAGGCAAGACCACCAGCATTGCCAAGATCGCCAAGTCATTACGCGACCAAAACAAGAAAGTCATGCTTGCGGCATGCGACACCTTCCGCGCTGCAGCCGTCCAGCAACTGGAAATCTGGTCCGAACGTCTGGGCGTCGAAGTCATCAAGGGGCAGCAGGGCGGTGATCCGGCAGCGGTCGCGTTTGATGCCTGCGAAGCAGCCATGTCACGCGGCGTGGATGTCCTGCTCATCGACACCGCGGGGCGTCTGCATACGCAGAAGCATCTGATGGATCAGCTCTCCAAGATCAAGCGTGTGATCCAGAAGAAATTCCCCGAAGCACCGCATGAAGTCATTCTCGTGCTCGATGCCACCACCGGCCAAAATGCCGTGAACCAGGCATCGGTCTTTGCTCAGTCGATTGATGTGTCAGGCATCTTCCTTGCCAAACTCGACGGCACGGCACGCGGCGGTATTGTTGTTGCCATCCGTGAAGTGCTGGGCATCCCCGTCAAGTTCATCGGTGTCGGCGAAACCCCCGACGACGTCGAACCCTTCGTCCCTGACAAATTCGTCGAGGCGATGTTCAGTGCGTGATGTGTTGCAATGACAAATCAGTCAAGCATGACATAGTTGTGAAAAAATAGCTGTAACACGACGTATTGCTGAAACGGCGCAGCCGATGACGGACCTGCAAACTTTCACATGCAAAACTGCTTGCGTTATGATGGTCCCCATGACCCGCCGCCATGCTATCGTGATATTCGATGGGGAATGCAGCTTCTGCTCCAGCAGTGTGCAGTTTATCATTCGACATGACCCCCAAAGTTACTTCAAGTTCTGCCCATCTCAATCCGAGACCGCAGAGCAAATCCGCCAGGCCTACGACATCGCCAATGTCACCGGCACGATGATTCTCATTCAGGACAATGTTGCCTACACGCACAGTGATGCCGTCCTGCGCATCGCCAGCCGACTCAATGCACCGTGGAAATTCGCCAGGGTGTTCTTGATCGTCCCCGGCTGCATCCGCAACACGATGTACCGCTTCGTCTCCGCCAATCGTAAACGCCTGCCCGGCAAGAAGACTGCCTGCATGATGCCCACCGATGATGTGCGGGCAAGGTTTGAGATTGCTGATGAGGATTGGCGTTAATCGGTAAACAGTCGGATATCAAGATGCGCTTGGTAGTGGGTGAAGTCTTTGTCCGTTGTGTAGAGTTGCATTGACTCCATTGCACTGACTGCGCAGATCAGAAAATCAGTATGCGAGCCCTGAATGCCTTTGGATCGGCAGAGATTGAAGAAGCAGGCAGCGGTTTGGTAGTGCGCAGTGGTGATTGGGAAATCGGTGAATGCAGCCAGGTGATTTTTGAGCAGTTCAAATTGTTTGAGGTCCGCGACACCACTTAGAATTTCCTGACGGATGGGCCCGAGCATGACAACCTGGTTATTGGTGATTAACTCCGTGAGTTTGGCTGCGATGTGTTGATCAGATTTTTTGCGACGAAGGGCAGATGACCAGACACACGTGTCAACAATCACGCTCATCGCTTGCGTCCCTTCTTGTAGTTGTACTTGGGATCGATATCAACCTGGCCGAAAAGACTGACCATTTCCATCTGTTTGAGATGTTGAATGTAGGTGGTTAACGCAGTGGTCACCGCTTCCTTCTTGGTTTTATGCTTACCAATTCGTACAGCTTCGAGGATCAGCGAATCGTCAATCGCAAGGTTTGTGGGCATGATCAAGCTCCTTGTTTACACATTATTTTACACATTGGATTGTGTAAAGACAATAAGCAGTCAAGTGAGTTAATCTCAATACTGCAATTTCTTAAACAACACCGACTGAAACTCCCCGCATTCCGGACATTGATTGTCGTGCATCCGTAAATCGTATTTGCACTTGATACACAGGCCTTTTTTGATGGGGCGCAGTCGCCACCATGTTTGGACTTCTGCGATGATGGCACCAATGAGCCAGGCAATGATATAAGCACCAATCGTGATCTGAGAAACATCGCCTAGCAGCATCCAATAGACTACTGATGGATTAAAAGCTCCGTTCTCACGCATGATTGGATGATGACCGAAAGTATTGGATAGCAATTCAAACATGGGTAGCCGCTGGTGATGCCAGACAAAATGAAACGCAATGCTTTGAAATGCAATGTGTGGCATGGCTAGCCAGAACGTCCATTTCTTGCGATAACGTTTGGCGATGGCTTTCTTTTCAGTTTCAGTTGGTGATTCATATGACATGGTTCATCACGCTTGAAATCAAAACGTCTTACTCTGCGGGTAATGGTGTTTGATCAGATACCAACGCAGGTAAATGATGATTGCCAGATTCACACCCTTGGCAAGAATCAGCCACGATTGGACCACATACGCTTCGCGGAAGTCCGACAGGCCGAAGGTCAGGAAGGCCAACGCGTAGAGTAACTCCAGGGGTGTTCGTCGGTGTTTGGCAAAACGGACGAGGACAGCAACAGTGAAGCCAAGCCAGAAGCAGCCTTCAACGAGATTGATCCAGTGATAGGGTTGGAGATACCAATCTTCTGAAATGCCCCCGGTCGTGTTGCTCGGTGTGTATGTCCACCATGTGTGAAACCAGAGATAATCAATGAGTCCCCGCATGGTGAGATTATACCTGCGGATGCGTGCTTGAGATCGGCAATCTCACGGTGTTTTTTGCCTTGCGGTCAAGCCCCGCGTCGACACGATTTTCACTGATACACATCTTCAACCGGTTTGGTCATAGCTGTAGCATCTGTTCATGGGGGCGATCACAGACTTTTTCGTGTCAATCTTCACATGCGCCATCGGCAGTTACTGGCTCGATTTGCTTTGAGCAACGCCGTCCACTCACCGGTTGCTTGAACGAGACCTGCACGCCTCCAAAATTCAGGAGTATGAAATGAGCTTCCGAGGCGTACGGGGCTGCTGCAAAAAACAGGTGAGTGGCCGGCGTTGCTGCATGTAGCTTAGCGCGTGTATCGTGCATGGCGACAGAGTAGCCAATTTTCACAGGGATGTGACGCAACTTCCTTGGACCGATGCCTTGGCTGGTTGTGTATAAGGGAATGTTGTGTCACGCGGGGTTCACCTAAAAAAAGTCACAGGTGCAACAGTGAAGCAACCCCGCAGTAACAGACGAATATGATAAGCAGTATTTCTACAGTCAATGTGCCAAGTGCGAGTAAACGTACTTTGCGATTACCATGGGCATAGGGTTTGATTGCAAGTCCGACACTTATAGCTATGGGGATAATCCACTGGACAATGAAGCTTAGTGGATTAATGCGATATAGGTGGGTTATTGATACTGTGACCAAAAGGCACCATATACAGCAAGCCAATGAAACTGCCAGGCGTACTGTTAGTGATTGCAAATAAGCTGCATCATATGATTGTGATGATGGTTGTTCCCCCTGCATGTGTACACCTGAGCGAACTTAATACGTCCGGATCACGCCGATGACGATGCCTTGGATTTTCACGTCGTCGACGATGATGGGTTCGTACTTGTCGTTGGCAGGTTGGAGGCGGAACTTGCCGTTCTTTTCTTTGTAGAACTTTTTCAAAGTCGCTTCGCCGGTGTCCAGCAGGGCGACGACGGTTTGGCCGTTGTAGGCGGTGTTGGTCTTGCGGATGACGACCATATCGCCGGTGCGGATCTGTTCGTCGATCATGGAATCGCCACGGACTTCCAGGACGTAGGTGTCCTTGCCGTTGCGGACATCGAAGAGGTCTTCGAGGTCGAGGTATTCCTTGTCTTCGATGGCTTCGATGGGGTTACCGGCTGCGATCGTGCCAACCAGGGGCAGGCGGGTGTTGCGTTCTTCGTCGGGCGGCTGGAAGTCTGCATTAACTTCCAAAGAGCGAGCCTTGTTGGGTTGGCGAATAAGGACGCCTTTTTTGATGAGCGCTTCGACGTGTTCGAATACGGTAACCTTGCTGACGCTTAGTGCATCGGCCAGCTCCTGCATCGTCGGCGAATAGCCCCTTGCTCGGCGAGACTGGTGAATGCGACGGACGATGTCCAGTTGCTTGGGCGTCAGATTCGGTGAGTGTGGGGCTTTCATAGGTCACCTCCGGGGTGGTGGATGAGGGATGAGTGGACGAAGTCGAGTTGGTGAGATTGCGCAGGTGACGCAGATCCTCGAGCACATGCGCGATGGCGCGCTGACGTTCGGTGTCCTGGATGGTTTGGATCGGGGTATCCGTGACGTCCGAAGCTGCCGGCTCCAAAACTTGCGTGTCGGCCAAAGCTTCCATGTTGCTCTGAGCCTGCGGTGCTTCTAAGGCTTCGGGGGTCGGAGCCAAAGCGTTGCCAAGCATGTTCAGGATTTGCTTCTGCTGAGCGGGATCCAGTTGCATCAACTGATCGATCATGGTCTTGGGCGATGCTGCCTTGTGCATGACAGGGCGGCTGTAGGTCCCCGCATGGATCGGCTGCGACGGCTGGTAGCTGTCTGCCTGCCGGGAGACCGTGGGCTCGGGGTGCACCGAGATGGTCTGTGGCGGACGCTTGCGGGGTTGCTGACGTTTTCTGGCGAACTGACCGGCGGAGCGATCCTCGCTGGTCGATTCGTTGGTGGGTGAGACCAAAGTCAGATTGCCATCCTTGGCATGATATTGCGTCGTGTAGTCGCCGCCGGGACCAAGTTGCAGGACTGGGATGGCCATGATGGTTTCGCCTCCAGGCAAAGTGCTCAAGCAGATGGGTCCTGAACATCAGGACTTCATTCATCTGACGCGACTTTGGATCGACGATTTTCATGGATACCCTTGAACTTTTTGTGACGGTCTGTTCGGTATACGTTAACCTTATTTTCCCCAAACGTCAATAGCCTTATGCAAACAAAGTCAAAATCGCCACTTACGGGTTATCTGACGGAGATTTTGGCGCTTTGTAAGGGTTTATATTATCGGTCATTACCACATCTTGGGGGTGCTAAAGAGAGCAAAACAATTTTTAGCGGCAGGTCTGGTGTAGCCCTCATTTTTGTAAGGGTTTGCGTTGAGTTGAACAATAAGTTTTGATCACAGTGTTATGCGGACGATGGGGTGATTCGACCCCATATGACTGATTTGTTTGAACCGCCAAGACGCCAAGTTAAGAAAGAGTTGGATCAATGCGTTTTAGCCGCATCTCTTGTGATGCGCGAATTGGCGGCAGGTGTGGATCAACACGCGCATCACAAGTGATGCGGCTAAATGTGGCGCCCCTTGGCGTCATGGCGGTTCAAATCTGCCCTGACCGAAAAACCATCATTACTCTTTAATTGTCCCCACTAGCCATGGAATCAATTTCTCTCTACCATGGTTGATTCGACATGACTCTACAATTTTGACACGCTTTTTTTGAATCGAGCTTCCTCATGGCTAAAGCGAAACAACCCGAGCCGTTACTCCGCACACCTGAAGATCAGATGGGCGGCGTTGAACAATTCAAACTCGAATCCAACGGTGCGGTCGGCAATCTGCATGCTGACCTGCGCGATGTCTCCATGGACGACGTCGTCGAAGCCACCGAACAGATTGCCAAGAGTCACGGCATTTATCTTGAGTACAACCGGGCGACCACCGGCAAGGAAAAAGACTGGATGTACATGATCCGCATCTCCGTCCCCGGTGGTGGTGGATTCGACTTACGCCAGTGGCAGGTCATCGACGAGGTGGCCAACAAGTACACCACCAATCCCGATGGTGCGACTTCCATCCGTCTGACCACCCGTCAGAACATCCAGTTCCACTGGGTCAAAAAGAAAGACATCATCAACCTCGTCCAAGACGTGGCACACAGCGGCTACTTCACGCTCAATGGCTGTGGTGACAACGCGCGTAACGTCATGGGCTGCCCGCTGAGTAAATTCTCAAACGTCTTCGATGCCAACGCACTGGCTCACGAATTCGGTGCCTACTTCCGACTTCCCGCTGAAGCGCACATTCAGATTTTCGAAGTCGATACCAGCTTGATCTCAACGCCTGAGAAACATTTCAGCTACGGCAAGCGACTGCTCAACCGTAAATTCAAAATCGGCATTGGCGCGGTTCACCAAAATGAAAACGGCGATTGGTACAACGACAACTGTGTCGAAATGCGCACCAATGATGTGGGCATCGCTCCCATCATCGAGAACGGCAAAGTCGATCACATGATGCTCTACATCGGCGGTGGTCAAGGTGAAAAACTCGGCAAGCCCACCATGGCCTGCCTCGGTAAGCCGCTGGGCGTTGTCCATAAAGATGAAGTCCTTAAAGCCACCGATGCGATCATGACAACCCACCAGGAGTGGGGCGACCGCAAAAACCGTCACTGGGCACGACTCAAATACGTCGTCCAGGCTCAAGGCGTCGCATGGTGGCAGCAACAGGTCAAGGCGGCAGGCGTCAACCTGGCTGACCCCATCGAAAACTTCCATCCCGGTGAACGCTGCATGCATCACGGTTGGGCGCATCAGCCCTCCAATGATCTTTGGAGCTATGGTGCTTACATCGAAAACGGTCGCCTGATGGATGGTCATGAAAATGGCGATCTCAAATCCATGGTCTCCGGCGCACTGGAAACCTTCGAAGGTGTCCAAGCGTTGATCACGCCCAATCAGGACTTGATCTTTGCCAACATCCCTGCCGATGCCAAGGAAGACTTCGTAGCCAAGCTCGAATCCTACGGTCACGGCAAGCGCAACGGCAAAGCCTACTCCAAACTCCGCGTGCTCTCGGGTGCCTGCGTCGGTCTTCCCACCTGTCGTCTGGCGACCGCTGACTCCGAACGTTACGAACCCACCCTCATCGATCAACTCGAAGAACTGGGTTACGGCGACACCTGCGAATCCATCGGCATCACCGGCTGCGAACGTCAGTGTTTCCGCCCGGCAACCAAGTCCATCGGACTCCTGGGCCAGGGACCCGGTCGTTACTCCATCAAACTCGGTGGTAGCGAAGACGGCTCAACGCAGGGTCAGTACATCAGTGATGGTGAGAAGTGGTACATGGCACAGGTGACCGACGATGTCCTGCCACAGGTGCTTGGTCTGATCATTGACCACTACAAGGAAAATCGCAAAGACGAAGCTGAAGGCATGGGCGCGTTCCATCAACGCATCGGCATGAAGGCCATGGTCGAGATGTTCAAAGCCAACGAGCTGACCGCACCGCTGATGGAAAAAACCCGTCCCGCGCCGTACGCACCTGCTGAAGCCGCGGATGTGCTGCACTAAAAATATTTTTAACCACAGAGTCACAGAGGAAGACATTCACAGAGAGTGTTTTCCTCTGTTTTTTTCGGGCTCTGTGTCTCTGTGACTCTGTGGTTCATCCTTGTATTGATAATCCCGTATAATCCCCACCATGACCGACACCACTGCCAAAGGTAAACCGCGTCCTGCCTTGTTTCGGGCGTTGGGCAAGAACGAACCGCCGACCGAGATTACGGCGGATGGGCAGCGGTACGTGCAGGTCAAGATTCTCAAGCATGACTCATGGGCAGCGACAGGCCTTTATGCAGGTGATGATGAAGCCGGCAATCCGGGGGCGGGGCAGAAGATCATTGCCAAGTTCAACCGCCAGCAATCCATTTTCGGTTTCCCGATGAAGTGGTTGGGGCTGATTCTTGCCAGCGGGGAACACACCATCATGAAGGCGATGGCTGATGAACCGACGATCGCGCACAGCTTTGATGTGATCGAAGTTGAGGGCAAACAGGTTCATCATGTTGCTGCACACAAGTACATTGATGGCCATCCACTGACGCCCAACGATCGCGTGACCGACGAATTTTTCCCAACCCTCAAAGCGGTGCTGGAGAAATTGCATTCGCGTGGTATTGCGTATGTGGACATGAACAAGGCCGAGAACGTCATCGTCGGTGATGACGGTTTACCACACTTGATTGATTACCAGATCAGTTTCATGCTCCCCAAATGGTGGCCGGGGAACTGGTTTGGGACACGCGTGTTGCTATGGGTCTTGCAGCAGTCGGACATGTATCATTTGATGAAGCATTGGATTCGCTACCGCCCGGATCAGTTGCCCGAGGATCAACGTGATATCAACAAACACCGCCCGATCTGGATTCGCGGTTGGCGATGCCTGGCAACGCCGTTCCGTGAGACCCGCCGCCGTCTGCTGGTGCTTGTGGGCATCCGCAAGGGCAAAGGCAAGTCGGTCACCGAGCATGCGCCCGAAGATGCCGTGCAGCGTCAGATGAATCAGACAAACACGTCAGAAAACACATCCGCCTAATCATTTCAAAATAACTGTCTGTTAGTCTCCAGCGGTCAATATCAATCACGATCCTGGAGACTGTTGCGATGCAGATGGAAATTCTCGATACCGGCCGAAATGTGACCCATGTGAAACTGCTTGGCTCGATGGATGCCAACGGTGCGTATGAAAATATCCTGCGATTTGAAAACGTGGTGACTTCCGCCCGGGAACATGCGTTGGTTGATATGTCTGAGTTGTCGTTTATCAGCTCCATCGGCATGAGTGCCTTCGTCGAATCTGCCAAGGCCTTGCGGCGGACCGCGCACAAACTCGTGCTCTACGCTTTACAGCCCAATGTCAAAACGGCTTTGCTGACCGCCGGGTTGGATAAACTCATGGTCCTGGCTGATGACATGCAACAGGCGCAGGATGTGTTGGCATGATCCGTCGAATAGCCACTTTGCGATTCTGTGATTGAATCCGCTAACCGAATCTTAACAATACGTTGATACGATTCTCATCTGGTTTGCATCAAACATTAAAAATCAGATGGAGAATTCCTCATGCAAATGCAGGTCATTGACCGTCCTGATGGGCTGACACAGATCAAGCTCATCGGTTCGCTGGACATCGGGGGCACCGGTGAGATCGATATGAAATTCCAGGGCGCAGTGACTTCGGCCAGAGAGCATGCCATCGTGGATATGACCGAAGTGGACTTTATCAGTTCACTGGGGATGCGCATTTTCGTGGAGTCCGCCAAGGCATTAAAACGCACGGATCACAAGCTCATTCTCGTGGGCTGCAATGCCAATGTGAAGACCGCTTTGAATCATGCACGCCTTGAGCAGTTGATGGAACTGGTTGACAGTGAAGAAGACGCGATGGCTGTGCTTGCCTGAGATTTGATACCAAACGCAATACACCCAGACCAAGGGGTCCAAACGCAAACGGGATGCGACCTTAACAGGCGCATCCCGTTTTGCATTGATGGCCAGGTGGGACATCTCAGTCACACCCGCGTTTTACTTTTGGTTTTCAGGATCAGGCAACACGCTTGCGCTTCGGACGCATGCCGATCATCAGGGCGCCGAAGGCCAGCAGGCTCATTGAAGCCGGTTCGGGAACGACGGTCACGGATGCCAAAGCACCGGAACCAGCGAAGTGGACTTTGATGCTGTCGAAAAGGGCAGCACCGCGTGTGAAGCTGCTGTAGCCGTTGTCGCCGTTGGGCGCGAGGCTGAATCCTGACTGCAGCACGCCGTCAAGCAGGAAGCTGATGCTGCCACCGGATTCTTCAATATCCAGGAAGCTGAAGGTGACATCCCCGCTTTGATCCGCATCAAAGTCGAATTGGATATAGCCGGGGAATGAACCTGCCTGATCGTTGGGATCATCGACCAGATCGTCGTTGTTGTTGTCAGTGATACTGTCAGCAATGATCAGGACGTTATGCAGATCGACTGAGTTGTTGTAGCCGGGCGTTTCCAGATCCGGATCGTTGCCGGTGGGATGGGCAGTGTCAAACGTGATGGCATAGTCCGGGCCGTACTGGTTGTACGCGGAGATGTTGATGCCCCAGTTGGCATACTCATTGTCAATGAACTGGCCGGCCTGGATGGCATTGCCGTAGCTGTCGGTGTCGAAGTCCAGAACGAGAGCGGCCTGTGATTTCTGACTCATCATGGCGATGGTCAGCAGTGCAATGAGCATGGTGAGAAGTTTGGTTGTTTTCATGAGATACCCTTTGTGCTTGAGTTGTGAGAAAGGAACCTCGAAAATGAACGAATGTCGGATGACTTTAGTTATGGTTGTGATTTTGTCCCTGTTTTTCTGGGGGCGATGCGCATGATTGATACAAAGGTTACAAGCTGAAGTTGATGCGCTATCGAATTGATCACCATGGAATCGGCGCATAAAAAAAGCGTGATGCTGAGACATCACGCTTGCCTGATCGCAGACTGTTTGAGCATGTCGCGTACTGTTTCCCCTGACGCAGACATGCCCTGGGTTGGCAGTCCGTTAATGATTTGTTTTTATCGCCACTGGTATTCGCTGTAGTCGGGCTGGCCGTTGACGCATTCAAGACAGTCACGTTTGACGACAACGGGTGCCGGTGCCGGAGCAGGCGTCGGTGCGACGTAGGCCACCTTCTTCTGCTCACAGGGCAGACACGTGGATGCAGGCGTTACAGCAACCGGAGCCGGAGCCGGTGCAGGTGCACAATCCACGGGCTTGGCGTTCTCGCATGGCAAGCAACGCAGTGATGTTTTCTGGGTGCAGGTACAACCTGTAATGAATACGAGCCCCAGGACCCCAAAGACGGTAAGGATGAGTTTTGCTTTCATAGTGATCAAGCTTTATCCCATGGTTTGCGGGGATGCATGATCAAAATGAAATTTTTTGTTTGACGGCAGGGATGGCCTGTCGGTTGTGCAGACTGTATCAATTGACAGGTGTTGACGGCGGCGTCGTGGGGCTGGCGGACAGCGTCTCGCGTTGAAGCATGGTCTGCAGATCAGACAACGCGCGTTCGATCCATTGCAAATTACCGACGAGTTGGCGATGCATGGATTTTGACAGGGCTGCATCGGTCTTTGCCAATGGCAATTGCTTGAGCACCTGCGACAGGGCGATCGTCTCCGTTGCCCAATCCGGGAGGTTGATCATGCGTTCGATGCGTTCCTGGCCGTAAAGCTCAACGAGTTGCTTGTGCATGCCCTTGGCCAAGGTGTCCAACTCCGTGAGGTGATAATTCAGTTGGACCACAGCTTCCTGCGGGATCGTGGACAGGTCCAGCATCGCCTGGGCGTTGATCATCTCCGCTTCCACACTCGCTGCCTGGCGCGTCAGTGATTGGAGCGTTGGCATGACATCCACCGTCGCCTGGTCGTAAAGCCCCGCAGCCGTCCGCGCATGCAAGGCATATTCAGGCATCGGACGCAGGGTATAGACAATCACACCAATGGCCAAAGCCGCTGCAATCTTGATCAAACGTTGTCTGTTTACCATCTCTCTCTCTCGTTTCCCTGGAGTACTGTCAGACTCGATATCGGCCGAATGGCATGTTCGATGAAGGTCAATTAACGGTTATGACGGAAAAAACACCTGTAACCATTGCCCGCTTATCGGTCATCAAACACAGGGTGTGATAAGATGCATCTCTGCAATCACAATGATAAAAGGATTGGATCATGACCGAACGTTTGCGATGGGGCATCATGGGGACCGGCAACATTGCCAACCAGTTCGCCCAGGGACTCGCCGGATCATCACGCGGGCAATTAACCGCTGCTGCATCACGCACGCAGGCATCCGCTTCTGCCTTCACCGACAAGCACGACGCCAAGGCCCATGCTTTTGAAGGCTACGACCGATTATTGGACTGTGCGGATGTCGATGCAATTTATCTGGCGCTGCCCAATCACATGCACATGGAATGGACGCTCAAAGCATTGCAAGCTGGCAAGCACGTACTCTGTGAAAAGCCGATTGCCAACAATGCCGACCAGGCCACCGCGATGTTTGAGCAGGCCAAGACCTCGGGTAAAGTGCTGGTCGAAGCGTTCATGTACCGCAGTCACCCGCTGCATCACGCCATTGCCAGGCACATCGCCGAAGGCGCGATTGGCAAGATTCAGGCCATCCGCACCAGCTTCTGTTTCAAGGTCAACAACCCTGAAGGTAACATCCGATTCAGCCGCGCCTGTGCCGGTGGGGCGTTGATGGATATCGGTTGTTACTGCGTGAACTTCTCGCGTCACTACATCGGCTCAGAACCCCAGGCTGTCCACGCAACGTCACGTCTCAACGATGACGGCGTGGACATTCTCACCAGTGGCACGATGCATTTTGCTGACGACGTGCTCGCCAGCTTCACCTGTGGCATGACCCTGCACGCTGACAACGCGGCTTACATCTGCGGTGACGAAGGCTACATCACCATCCCCATCCCATGGAAGCCGCCAACCGAGAAGGCGACCTATACGCTTAACCGTGGCACACCGCCGCGCATGGACAAAGGCGCTGCCGCCGCCGGTCCCATGTCTAAGGAAGTGTCCGTCGATGCCGGTCGCCCGTTATATGGTTTGGAAGCAGACGACTTCGCTGCGGTGGTCATGGATGGCGCATCGCCGACGATCACGGCCCAGGACACCATCGCCAACATGCAGACGCTCGATGCGCTGCGTGAATCTGCAGGTGTGATTTTTGACGGAGAACAAGCATGAGTCTGAAAGTTGCACTGGCCTGTGATCATGCCGGCTTTGGTTTACGCCCGCAAGTCTTGACGCAATTGGCTGATCTGGGCGTTGAGGTCTTGGATTTGGGCGCCTGTGAATACGATGCCAAAGACGATTATCCTGACATCGGTAAACGCATCGCCACCGCCATTGCTTGCAAAGAAGCCGACCGTGGCATCATGCTCTGTGGCACAGGTGTCGGCGCGGTCATCGTTGCCAACAAGTTCAAGGGCGTTTATGCCTGCCTCTGTCATGATCCCTACACCGCTGCCCAGGGTGTGATCAACAATGACATGAATCTGCTTTGCATCGGTTCATTGACCATTGGCAAAGCGATTCTTGGGCAGGTGGTCCAAGCGTATGTCACCGCTCAGTGGGGCGAGATTCCCCGACATGCCAAACGTCTTGAAATGATTCACGAGCTCGAAGATCAGAACTTTGCGTTATGATCAGGCCAGCCGCGTCATGTTGACGTGGGATTCAAACCGCAGTGCAAAGAAAATCACATGTCCGACCAAGACAAAATCAACAAGCCTCTGGCCATCATCACCCGCACCGTCATCGGTTTGCTGACACTGCTGCTTGCCTTTGGCATCGCAGGTTATCTCACCAACACCGCGCCCGAGGTTCAACAGACCCCGCAGGATCAACACCTGCCCAAGGTGCAGGTCATCAAGGCAGCGCCGGTTGCAGTCCGCCTGCAGTGGTCAGGCTACGGCACCGCTATTGCCATGGATCGCTCGGATGTCCCCTCACGTGTTAACAGCACTGTCCAGTTCATCCCTGGAACGCTCCAGGCCGGGGTGTCCGTCAAGGCCGGTGATCTGCTGGTTAAACTCGATGACAGTGACTTTCTCCAACAGCAGCAAATCGCCCAGCAGAACATCACGCAGATCAAAGCCAATCTCGCCAAACTCGACACCGAAGAAAGTTTCCTCCGTGAACAAAAACTTCTGGATGAAGCCGATGTCGATTTAGCCAGACGTGAATGGGATCGTGCCAAGGATCTGTTTAACCGCAAGGCAGGGACGCAGCAGGATATGGATCGTACTCAGCAATCCTATCTCACCCGTCAACGTGCTTTGCTCGCCACCACGCAAAAACTCGATCAACTGGCAAACAGCCGCAATGAGTTGGAAGCCCAGCATCAGGCGCAGCAGGCTGCACTCACACGCGCCAAGCTTGATGTCGAGCGCTGTGAAATCACCAGCCCCATCTCCGGCAAGGTGCAGATTCTCGATGTCGATCAAGGCGAAATCGTCTCCCCCGGCAAACGTATCGCACGCATCGTCAGTCTCGACCGCATTGAAGTCGCGCTGCAGTTACCTGCCTCAGCCCGCAACGCCATCTCCGTCGGTGATCGCGTTGAACTTTCGCCAGTCGGTTCGCAGGACACCACATGGCCTAACACCATCGCGCGCATCGCCCCCGAAGATGATCCGACCACCCGCACGTTCACGGTGTACGTTCAATTCGACAAAGCCAACGAACACACCCGTGAACTGGCACCCGGTCGCTACATCCAGGGCATTGTCTATTCGCACGCCGTTGAAAAACACTGGCTTGCCCCCGCGCGAAGTGTCCAGGCGGACCAGATCATGATCGTCCGGGATGGGCGTGTGATCACGCTGCGAGCCGACATCAATCATCTGATCAAGAAACAGTTTGACCAACTCGGTCTGGATGACGAAAGCTGGGCGATTCTCGGAGCGCAATTGCAGCAAGGCGATGGCATCATCATCACCCCTTCGCGATTGGTCTCCGATGGCAAGCAGGTCCAGCCGGTGGTTGTTGCTGATCAAACGAAGCTGGATCAAGCAGGAGTTTCGCCATGAGTTTACCGGGCTTTGGCCTGCGAAAACCTGTGCCGGTGAACCTGTTGATGGTCAGCATCATCATCGCGGGGGTGATCACCGCCATGACCATGCGCCGTGAGTTCTTCCCGGAGACCGACCCGGACATGGCGACGATTTCGCTGGTGTATCCCGGTGCGTCACCTGAAGAAATCGAAGAGACCATGGCACGCAAAGTCGAAGACGCGGTCGTGGACATCAAGAACATCGACAAACTCCGAACGACACTCGCTGAAGGCGGCGGGGGGATTGTCGTGGAGTTTGACGAAAACACGCATGACACGCAGGAGGTCATCGACGACCTGGAGCGAGCCATTGATGCGCTTCAGGATTTACCCGATGAAGCGGAGCGTATCACTGTTGCTGAAGTCGAACCGTTGATCCCGGTGACGCGGCTAAGTGTCTTTGGTGATGCGGATGAGAAGATTCTCAAGAAGCTCGTCAAGGAAGTTCGTGATGAACTCAAAACCCTGCCGGGCATGGGTAAGGCGATGTACTCGGGGATGAAGCAGGACGAGTTGCGCGTGGACATCCACCGCCAGAAAATGCTCGCTTATGGTTTGAGCTTGCCACAGGTCTCCCAGGCGATCTCCAACTGGATGGCTGAGATTCCCGGGGGCACTGTTCGCGGCAAAGACGGGAACGTCAAGATCCGAACCATGGGCGTTGACGAACGCGCCACCGCCATCCGGCAAATCGTCGTTGCCAGTTCACCCGACGGCCAGGTGATCACCGTCGGAGATATCGGCACGGTGCGCGAGACCTTTGCCGACCGCGATATCGTCACCCGTTTCCAAGGCAAACCCTCCGTCGGACTCACCATTCTCAAGGAAGGCGATCAGGACATCGTCATCATGGCAGACATGGTCCAGGCCTATGTCGCAGCACGTCGTGGTGACCCCTTCGTTCGCACTTGGCAGGATAAAGTCTACGCACTGCTTAATCACGGTCGGCCCGCAGAACAGCAACTCAAAACCAAGCGTCGCATGGCCTACGACTTGGCTTTGCGATCACCGATGCCGATGCCCCCGGGCGTGCAGATTCAAACCAGTTCCAACTACTCGCGTTTCGTCACCGGGCGTCTGGAACTGCTCTCGCGCAACGCGTTGCAGGGTGCGGTACTCGTCTTTGGGACACTGCTGTTTTTCCTCAACTGGCGGGCAGCGATGTGGGTGTTCATCGGCTTGGTCACCGCGCTATGTGGCACGTTGGTCCTCATGTGGATGCTGGACCTGACGTTGAACCTGCTGACCATGTTCGGCTTGATTGTGGTCATTGGACTTCTGGTCGATGACGGGATTGTGGTTGCTGAGAATATCCAGAAACGTCATGACCGTGGCGAGCCTGCGCTCGTTGCTGCTGAGCAGGGGGCGGTGCGTGTGTTCTGGCCGGTGGTGGCGACGGTGTTAACCAGTATCGTCGCCTTTTTGCCCCTGAGTTTTATCAAGGGTCGCATGGGTGATTTGCTGGGCGCTTTTCCCTGGGTGGTCGGTTGTGCGCTGTTTATGTCACTGGTCGAGTCGCTGCTGATTCTGCCCAGTCACATGGGACACAGCCTTGCCAAACGCGATAAAAAACACGAACACAAACCCGAGTCCGGTTTCCTGCATCGCTTTGAGACCAAGCGCGATCAAGTCATCTTCAACAAAATCGTCCCTGCCTATGGCAAATTTCTGGCCGGGTGTCTGCGACGACGTTACCTGACGTTGACCATCTCCTTTGCCGTGCTCATCATCTCCATCGGCATGGTCACCGGCAAACGCGTCGGCTATGTCTACCTGCCATCCAGTGATACCGAAGTGCTCATCGTCGATATCCGCATGCCCATCGGGACACCGGTACACAACACCACCGCCATTGCTGACCTGGTTGCTGATGCGTCACTCAAACAACCGCAGGTCCAGTCGATTGACTCCGTCGTCGGCCAACGCTCCAACTTCGATGACGGGGCGACCACCGATTCCAGCGCGCCGCACATCGCACAGATTTTTATCGAACTCGTCCCCGTCGAAGAACGTGATGTCAGTTCCGACATCATCACCCAGAACATTCGTGATGAACTGGCTGGCAAACTCGTCGGCGTGGACTCCGTGCGCTTCTCGGGCATCGAAGGCGGACCTGGCGGCACGGACATCACCATTGAAGTCTCCGGCACGCAGATGCATCGCATGGACCTTGCCGTCGAACAGATCAAAGCCCAACTCAAACGCTATGCCGGCGTCCACGATATCAGTGATGACAACGAACTGGGCCAGCGTGAACTCCAACTGAGTCTCAAACCCGGTGCTGCAGCATTGGGCTTTAACACCGCCAACCTCGCTCAGCAGATTCGCGGTGCGCTCTATGGCATTGATGCTCATGTCTACACCGCGCGCAGCGAAGACATCGACGTGCGGGTCCGACTGGATGACCAGACCCGTGATGACCTGCAGGAAGTCCAGCAACTCTGGGTGATCAGCCCCGCAGGCAAACCCGTGCCTCTCTCGGAAATCGCAGATATCCGTGATGGACTGACCTATTCGACGATCAAACGCCTGGATCGCAAACGCACGATCACCGTGCTTGCAGACTGCTCCCCGGGTGTGAGTCCCGAAGATGTCTCCGCCAAGTTCGAGCGCGAGTTTATCCCCGACTTCCGAAAGCGCTTTTCGGATTTGACGATCCACATGGGCGGACGCCAGGAACGTCAGGCTCGCTCGGTGGCATCGATGCCCTATGGCATGCTCGCAGCCTGCGTGATGGTCTATGTCATTCTCGCGTGGCTGTTCTCCAGCTACCTTCAACCGTTGGTGGTGATGCTTGCTATCCCATTCAGCCTGGTTGGTGTGATCTGGGGGCATTGGCTGCTTGGCTTTGATCTGACTTTCTTGAGTATCATCGGTTTCGTCGCGCTGTCAGGGATTGTCGTTAACGACTCACTGATTCTCGTGGAGTTCTACAACGGACACCGCGAGAAGGGCCATGACATGCTTGAAAGTCTGGTCGAAGCGGGCAAGGCAAGATTGCGCCCGATCATGCTCACCTCCATGACCACCGTCCTGGGACTCACGCCCCTGATGCTCGAGCGATCCTTCCAGGCTCATTTCCTGATCCCTATGGCCATCGCGCTGGCTTGTGGTCTGGCGACGGCAACGTTGCTGATCCTGATGGTCCTGCCTTGCGTGATGATGATTTTCGATGACATCAAGAAGCTCTGTTATTACTGCTGGTTCGGCAAGGCCCGCGTACTCCAGTCCACCCCCGAACACCACGTCTGATCCGACGATTTTCGATACGCCGCTTCACGTCCGCTCCGCTCAAACACCAAGTGATGACGCGCGTGTTTGAGCCGTTCAAACCATTAGCACGTTTCCAGCAATTCATGTTCAATTACCTTATCAAAGGGATTGGTGATTAGGGATTTGGGATTAGGGCTGTTATTCAGGTATCGCCTTGTATT
>PAIY01000139.1 GCA_002704825.1 Phycisphaeraceae bacterium | reverse complement strand
GTGCGGCCACAATGCCATGACTGGATCGTCACTCCCGCGCAGGCGGGAGTCCAGTGAGGCCTGCAAGCGTCAACTGTATGCCACTGGATTCACGACTTCCGGGGGGCGGGAATGACGGACGTAAGTCATCACAAAAACCGTCATCTCAAAACAAGCACTGACAGCGAAATTTGAATAGGTTGCTCCTGCGGCAAGGGTTTCCTTGTCACATGTCCAATACATGTCCCGAACCCAGGGGGGGACACGGCTTTAGTTTGCATCGACGGCAGTTTCGTCAGACTTGTCGACATTCTCTGATTGATCGTCTTTTGCTTTTTTCTCGGCCTCAGGTTTTACGATTTCAATCAGATCCAAAGTGACATTGAGGGCTTGGCCTGCACCTGTTTTGCCCGGTTTGAATCCGAGTTGGGATTTGATGGAGCCTTGACGCACTTCACCGACGCGCATGCCGTGGGCCATGACGTAGAGTCCGTAGGGATCGAGTGACTCGTTGACGGCGAACTTCAAGCCTTTGCCGAATTGTGTGTTGAGTAGAATCTTGCCGGTGATCGCTTCCATACGGATGGCAAAGAGCCCGGTCTGCCCGTCCTGAATGACAGGGCCGTCGGAGGTTTTGGTGGTCTTGAAAACGACACCGTCTTCGATGGCAAGGCAGGTCAGGTCAAATGTCAGCGTGCTTCTGGCCGGGATTTTACTTCGGGCTTTATCCCCATAACCAAAGGCCGGCGGGATGACGATGCGTCGCGTTTCGCCGACTTTCATGCCGACGCTGCCGATGTTCATGCCTGCGATGACATGGGTGGAACCGAGCCCGAATACAAACGGCATGGTAAAGGATTGGTTGGAATCAAAGACGGTCCCGTTCGCCAGTTTGCCGACGTATTGCACTTTGAGTACATCGCCTTTTTGGGCTTGGCGTTCACCACTGCCGGGCGTGAGTGTTTCCCATCGAACGGGTGTTTGAATCTGATCGATCATGATGTTGATGATCAGGGTGCTTCCCGCCGGGACGTTTTTGACAGCCTTGTTGCCAAAGCCAAATTGCGGGGCGAGTTGGAGACGACGGTGTTCGCCTTCGCGCATGCCGATGATGCCTTTTTTGATCCCGGGCAAGATGTTGGATTTGTTGATCTGAAATCTGAAGCCCTTGTTGGGTTGGGTTGCAGCAAAGTGAACCTTGGCGCCTTTGACTTTGGCGTTGTAGACCATGTTGACAATGTCATCCTCGACCACCTGCCGGTCACCTTTGCCTTGCTTGATGATCTGCATGTCCAGGCCGGGCAGAATCTGCGTCCAATGCTCGTTCGGTGGCTGTTCCTGCGATTGCTCCACCTTGTCTGTATTCGCAGGTTCGGGTGATTGGGCCATGCTTGTGCGTGGCAGGTTGAGACAGCATGCTGCTAACAGGATCGTGTACAACAAACTTCGCATTACTGATTGCCTTCCGGTGTTTCAGTGGAATCGGTGGGGGCGTCTGCAGGTGCATCAACGGGAACCGTCTGCTCAATGGCAGGGGTGCTCGGGTCGTCGGACCCCATGAAGCGGTCTTTCTGCGTCCACGCGCCATAAGCCAATCCGCCGAGGATGGCCAGGTAAATCAGGCGACGGACCCAGGTGCCTTTGCGTTTGCGTCCCATGGCATTGTGAACCGGTTGGGCGAGTTCTTCGCGTTTGTGAACATCTGCCACTGCGGTTTTCTGTTCCAATTCGTCGTATCGCTTTTCGTCTTTCTCCGATCCGTTACGTGTCAGTGACGCGTAGTAACCTTCGCCTTGGGATCGTGAGACGACGTAGAAGATTCGGTTTTCCTCATCACGGACGGATCGACCGATGTCCTTGTCGCGGATCTTCACGGGACGGCCGCTGTAGGGGCTGAGGATCACAATGGGCATCTTGGGCATCTCCTTGGTGTGTGTTAATCGCCAAGTGAGCATGATAACCGCAGATCGGGGATTTTGCCGGGTATGAATCGAGGAGCGATTGGGGAGAAGTCAGGGACAAGGCCGATAAATGTTTGCAGTTGAATGAAAAAATTTGGTTATCGGGCAGTGGTTACGTCCGATAGTAAACCATGGCGTCTGTTGTTGCTGATCTGGCCGATGAAAAGGAGCCGACGGACAAGCGTTTTATTCGCTCGACCAGACATGAAAGGAAGTTGGACATGCTGCAAGTCAAATCCAAGCAACAGATCATCGAAGCCATCTGTCAGCACAACCGCACGGCGGCTCGTGAGTTTTTGATCAATTTCGAGGAACGTGCGTTGGAGAACTACCTTGAACGTCTGACCACACTCCAGGGCCACCGCGGCCGCACGAGCATCTGGGTCCGCCCCAGCGACAGCCGCGCTATCACCGCGTGAGATTGAGCCTATTGAACCATTTGATTGTCGCTGTTCCACAAACGTGCCAGCATTTCATGCAGGGCGTCGGGTTTGATGGGTTTACTCAGGAATGAGTTACATCCTGATGCCAGCGAATGTCCCTCAGTATTCAGACTATTATCCGATGACATGGCGACGATCGGTCCTTCATAACCGATCTGTCGTAATTTCATCGATACGTCAAAGCCCATTTCCTCACCCAGATAGATATCCAGGAGAACAATGTCAATTTGTTCCTTGGTCAGAATACTCATCGCTTCGGTACTCGTAGTGCAGATAATGGGTTTGACATCCATCTGCATCAGACGAAGTTCCAGCAGGGTGTTGGCATCGGGATCATCATCGACGATCAACGCTCTGCGTGCATCGGGAAGCACATCATGGCTTTCGTCCATCCATGTGATGACCTTGGAACTATCAATGGGTTTGTCATATTTGACGTTGACGACATAGACGTTTTCTTCGATCTGTTCACATTTGTCGATCCGCCCGGAGACACTGGTTTGTGTACCATCCTTGCAGGGCAAGCCAACCACGCAGATAATCCCCGGTTTGAATCTTAGACCGTGGTGAAACGTAATGTTTTCGTCATCAAGCACCTTGGGGGTAACCGCGAATTTCAGGGTGCGGTTCTCCCGACCCATCATGGCCACGATAATATGCCCCGCGCGATCGTCACCACGGTCGCGCATGTTCTTTTTCATCTGGGATGGTGCCAGCTTCACAAAACGCGTTAGATCAATGGGGTGATCGAAAATCATCACCACTTCATGGATCAGGCCTTTAATGTGTCTGCTGCGTGTGATGTAGCCTTCAATGCAGTAAATGCGATCATCATTGATTTGTGGCAGGTAGAGTCTGCAACGCACATCAATATGCACAAACTGCCCGTGAATGAAGGCAAAACCTCGGTTACTCAGATTTCGAGCAACCACATCGAATTTCACCACTTCGCTGTCTTCAGGAATCACTTCAAGTTGGATGTTCTTGGCATTGTAGTCAACACGCAGATTGCGCCGGTCATTGTCGATGATGACATTGGCCGCCTGCTGCTTACCCAGTGCATTGACGAAGCTGACAAGTTTCTGTCGGTCACGATCACCGACATTGAGTGTTTTAATTGTAGGGTTAAGAGTCATGCCCATTCTGCCCGGCCCTCATTGGTATTGGCGAGAGTGCCTATAACATTATTTATCAGTGAAATGTCATATTCGGGTTCAATCCGGTCAACAAACAAGCCAAAAACAGCCTGATTAGCACGTCGCTGGTGACGGCTGTGCGCTTTGGGAGTTAATAATCGAAAGTGATAGTCCAGATAATCGCACAAAATGGCTAGATTTTGGGTAGGGCGGATACCCCAGTCAAAATCAACAAATTCTTTCAGCGACTGATGTTTTACAGTATCAACGCCATATCGCCGGCCAATCAATTAGATGCTGACAAAACAAAGTTTGTGAACCATGTACATTGGCCTGTTTGGCGGTCAATAGCCGATAAGAATCAAGATTACAATGTGTCATCCAGAGATTGTTTTATAGTGACCTGGTTTAACCGTAGAAGTACCTCATGCTTATCAGTCAGTTAATCCAAGCCCTGCCGATCACGTTGGTCCGTGGGGATCGATCCTTACAAGTTTCCGATGTCTGCGAAGACTCGCGCTTGGCAAGTTCGGGGTGTCTATTCATCGCCCGTGGTGGGACACAGACCGACGGCAGTCAGTTCATTGCCGACGCCGTTACCGCAGGCGCCGTTGCTGTACTTTGTGCCCAGATTCCAGATAACCTGCCTGAGCATGTCACCGTACTCCAATCTCAAACCGTGGACACCGCGCTGACCGCCACTGTTGCCGACCGCTTTTTCGATCACCCAAGCACCAAGCTCCGACTTGTGGGCGTCACCGGGACCAACGGCAAGACCACCACCGCCTACCTCATCCGCCGACTGATCCGTCGTAGTGGAGTGATGTGTGGCATGATCGGGACCATCGAAATCGACGACGGCATCGAACGCACCACCGCCGAGTTGACCACACCCGGCAGTGTCGAACTGGCGCGCCTGCTTGCGAAAATGGTGGATAACGGATGCGCCGCTGCCGTCATGGAAGTCTCCAGTCATGCACTGGATCAAGGCCGCATTGCAGCTCTCCAATTCCATACCGCCGTCTTCACCAATCTCACCGGAGATCATCTGGACTACCATGGCACGATGGCCAACTACGCTGCCGCCAAAGCCAAACTCTTTGAGATGGTTTCGGATAAGGGTTGGGCCATTGTCAATGGTGATGATCCCTACGCATCGCAGATGCTCGAGCAATGCAAAGCCCGTCAGCTTCACTGCCATGTCACTGAAACGTCACCTGTCGAAAAACCGCAGGACATCGTTGAAACCGGTAAATGCATCGCAACGATTTTGCAGATGACTTCGGCACGAAGCTACGCACGTATGGCAGGACCGTGGGGCAGTTACGAGTTGGAGATCCCGCTCATCGGCCGACACAATTTGTACAACACGATTCAGGCCATCGCCGCAGCCAACACGATCACACCCGTTGCCCGCAAACTCCGACCGACTCTTGAGCAGGCCAAGGGCGTGCCCGGTCGTCTGGAGTTGGTCACGCTTGATGATGCACCCGATGGCGTGCTGCCTGCCGTGTTGGTGGACTATGCTCATACGCATGACGCCTTGGAAAATGTGCTCTCAGCCATCAGGCCGTTATGCTTGGGCAAGTTGATCTGCGTCTTTGGTTGTGGCGGTGATCGTGATGTAAGCAAGCGCCCGAAGATGGCAAAAATAGCCTGTGATTACAGTGATATTGCCATCATCACCAATGACAACCCGCGCACGGAGAATCCGTTTAAAATCATTGATGACATCCAGGCTGGTATCCCCAAACAAACCGCCTGTGATGTCCGCATCATTGATGATCGTAAGGCAGCCATCGAGCAGGCCATCGCCTTGGCCGACGCCAATGACACGGTTCTGATCGCAGGCAAGGGACACGAAGACTACCAGATTCTGGGGACCGAAAAGACCCACTTCGATGATCGCGAAGTGGCGAGAGATGTTTTGATGAAGGGATTAGTGATTAGGGATTAGCGATTAGGGAGAGACAGACAAGGCAATCGTCGAATGGACTTTCATGCCTTTGCCTAATCCCTGATCACCAATCCCTAGTCCCTGCCAAATGAGTACCTGGACCCCGACACAACTTCAGACCATTACCTGTGGCACATGGCTCGTCACACCGGGCAACGATGACGTGGACGTGCAGGATATCAGTATCGATTCACGCTCCGTCGGACCCGGCGATGGTTTCTTTGCCATCCGTGGTGATCGCTTTGATGGACATGACTTTTTACGCTCTGCCATCGAGCAGGGCGCATCCATGCTCATTGTCGACCGACGCCAACCTGCAATGAACCTGGAAGAACCCCTCGTTCCCGTGTTACTGGTGGATAACACCGTCCGCGCTTTGCAGGACCTGGCTCGTGCCTGGCGGGCCAAACTCCGTGAAAAAGGCATCAAAGTCATCGCGGTCACCGGTTCCAACGGCAAGACTACCGCTCGTCGACTGATCCATCAAGCACTCAGTCTGCAATCGCGTGGCTATCAAAGTCCCAAGAGTTTTAACAACCATCTTGGTGTCCCGTTGACACTGCTTAACACATCCCTTTCCGACCGCTTTGTCGTTGCGGAAATCGGCACCAATCACCCCGGTGAAATCGCACAACTGGCTGACATCGTTCGACCCGATGTGGCTGTTATCACCAACATCGGTACCGCTCACATCGGACACTTCGGTAGCCGTGAAGCGATCGCAAAAGAAAAAGCAACGATTATAGACTATCTCACCCGAGACGGTTTGGCGGTCATCCCCGGTGATGAACCGTTGCTTGCGGATCTCACTGTCAATGACGAATCGCAGATTGTCCGATTCGGCAAGTCCGCCAACTGTGATTACGTTTTGACCGAGTCGCAAACCACAGCCACCGGCGTGGAATTTGATGTTCAATACTCGCTGGAACAGGATGTCTTTGGTAATTGGCAGGTCGAACACCTGTCCCTGAAAATCCCGCTGCACGGTGAACACAATGCGATGAATGCGATATTGGCGTTGCCTGTTGCCAACTGGGAATGCATCGATATCACCAAGCCGGAGTTTGCCCAGCACATGCTCAAAGTCCGGGGCGCGGACATGCGTTTGGAGATTCAGCAGCTTGGTGATCTGACGTTGATCAACGATGCCTACAATGCCAATCCGGATTCGATGAAAGCTGCACTCAATACGCTGGCTCATTTTGGTGATCCGTCGCGCCGTCGGGTTGCGATTCTCGGTGACATGCTCGAGCTTGCTGAGATGGGGCCGACGATGCATGAGGAACTGGGCGCCTGGTTGGGCCGGGCCCATGCCAAGCGATTGGATCATGTGATTCTCGTGGGCAAACTCGCTGCGGACATTGCCCAGGGGATCGGCCATGTCAACCCTGCAATGCAATACACGGCCTATCCACAATTGGATGATGCCGTTCAGAGCAAGATCGCACAGACCATCGAATCGGGTGATATCATTCTCATCAAGGGTTCTCGTGGCAGTGCCCTGGAACGCCTGATCCCAGCTTTGTCCACCGCACAGGAGAATGCCGGTTAACACGAGCTTTTTTGACGATTGGTTCGTTGGTGACCTTGGCCATCACGCATGCTTTACAACATCATCAACATGCTCCGACCCTGGCTCGTGGAGAACGGTCTCTTCGGGTACTGTCGCGTGTGGACCTACATTGAGTTCCGCGCGGTGGTCAGTGTGTTGATGGGTTTTGGCTTTGTGCTTCTGATGGGTAAGCCCACGATCATGTGGCTCATCAAACAGAAAATCGGTGACAACCCCGAGTTTCACAATAAGTCCCTCAATGAACTGACCAAGAAAAAAGCGCACACTCCGACGATGGGGGGCATCATTATCTGTGGTTCGATTTTCTTCACCACGATGCTCCTGGCTGACCTTGAAAGCTTTTATGTGCGCATGGCATTCATCTGTCTGATCTGGCTTGCTGGTGTGGGTTGTGCGGATGACTGGCTTAAACTCACCAGCGCCCGCCGGACTCCCGGATCGCGTGATGGCCTGTATTCATGGGAAAAACTGCTCTTCCAACTCGCGCTGGGTGTGATGTTGGGCATCTTCATTCATCACTATGGCAATACCAAGTGGGGCGATGTCGGGCACAATGACATCCTGAGTATGTCACGAAGTCTGACCTTGCCGTTCATGAAAAGTTGGCAATGGGATGGTAGTCAATGGATTCCCGCGGACAGTTTGATCATTCTCGGCGCATGGACGTTTGTGATCTGTACGACATTGTTCATAGCAGGCACCTCCAACGCAGTGAATCTCACCGACGGGATGGACGGTTTAGCCAGCGGAATCACCGGCATGATTGCGTTTGCTTTCATGATCCTGGCTTTGATTGCAGGCAGTGAAGTCTGGGCCAAGAACCTGCTCGTTCCCTACATTCCGCTAAGCAATGAACTGGCCATCGTCGCCGGCGCGATGTTCGGCGCGTGTCTTGGGTTCCTGTGGTTTAACGCGCACCCGGCAGAGGTCTTCATGGGTGACACCGGTTCGCTGCCACTCGGCGGACTGCTTGCTTACATCGCAGTTGTCATTCGACAGGAGTTCCTGTTGCTGGTTGTCGGCGGCGTGGTGTACATGGAACTGCTGAGTGTGGTGTTGCAGGTCGGCTACTTCAAATGCACCGGCGGTAAACGCATTTTCCGGTGTGCACCGATCCATCATCACTTCCATATGGGCGGCACCCCCGAAAACCGCGTTGTTATCCGAATGTGGCTGGCAACCGCAGCCCTGGCAGCCCTGGCAATCGCCACCATCAAGCTGCGCTAAACTGATTGTTCACGTTTTACACGATATTCCTGCATCCAATAGCTTCGACACTGCGTGTCGCTGAAACTGCATGGCAGTTTTTTGTGTGGATGCTTTTATGAAAATCACTGTGCCACCCCCGGTATCACTACCAACTGCCCGCGATTCACCGCGAGATTGCCAAGCGATTCCACCTGTTGAGATTGACCGTTGGCCCCCTGGATGTGACAACGATAAACCCGTGATTCACCCGTGAGTGTGCTGGCATAATTCACAGCGGTGTCCGTGGGGTTATAAAGCAAGAGGGTCGATGTTTCACTGCCGGTTGCCACTTTTAGAATGAGCAAACTGTCATGTTCAATCCGCGTCATCTGGACCGGAGATTCACCATCGGGCCAAGCTGTCATGCCATAACCCAGAGGCGTGTTGGCGGGGATGCTCGCGGGATTGTTGTCTGAGAGATGAACCCAGAGTTCTTTCTCGTTGAAGGGGGTGATCTGCGTGACATGGTTGCCAACGACTTGCAGGTTGAGTTTACCTGCGGTGATTCGGTTGCCAGCTGAGATGACCGGTTGATCACCCAGCGACACATAACCACGCGGGACAGCGTTGATCGCCGTGTCATCTTTCCAACTGATCATCCAACCTGCAATCCCCTTACCTGTGGCAAACCAGAGTTGGGCGTTGTGATGTCCCTTGGCAGGTGGCGCAGCAGCATTGCCATAATAGGGCATCCGCGGTTCAAACGTGATCGCGCTGGCAATCCAATCATCACCCACCATGCTGCGATGTCCGTGGACCTGTTCTGCGGGGAGGATCATGTATGCACCGTTTGGACGCTTGTAAGGCTTGTCGTTATTGTCCGGTGAGACCACATCGATGGCTGCGGTTTGCAGATACCCATCGAACTTGTAACGCTCGGTGTTGCGGACGATCGAAGCCCCGATGCCGGTGTCGACATAGGCTTTGCCCCACCTGAAATCCATTGTGTCGCAGATGCGGTCCGCCGTAGTTGGGGTTGTACTTGATCAAGTCGTTACCCAGCGTGCCTGTGGGGATCGTGCCATCCCAGAAGTACATGGCGATGTAGCTGAAATAATAGGGTTGTTGCGAGAGTAAACGATATTCAGCCAACGCTCGGGCGACAGAATCACGCGCCATGCCTGCGGCGATTTCAACACCATGCATGGGGCCGCCGATTTCCCAGCGGTGTTTCCACCACGGCGTTGATGAGCCATCCCACATGCCGTTGGCCTGGACATCATGGGCGAAGCTTGCCATGGATTTGAGACTTTGTGCGACCAACGGATCTTTGGTGAGCATGTAGTAGCGACCGAGGAACGTGACTTCAAAACCAAAGTACAGCGGTGTCGGCCCGGACTGTCGCATGTAGTGAAACGCGCCGCCCGGTGTTTGCATGCGTCGCGCACGGACAACGAGTTTGGCAGCAAGCTCTGCGTAGCGCGGTTGATCGTAGAGAATCGAAGCGACCTGCAAAACGACAGCGGATTGGTGTAATGTGTTGGACGCGACCGACTCCCAGTATTCGCCGGTTTCGTTCATGTCATGGTTCTGTTCAACGAATGGCTGAAGATCACCAAGCCACTTGTTGTATTGTGCGGTCGGCGCTGAACCGTCTTTTTTCCAGAGGTAAATCGTCTCCAGTGATTCGGTCAACGCCCAGAGATTAAGCTTCTGTTCCAGCTCCCTGGCAACGATTGCATCCGTCGCTGCCAAAGCTTTGGCTTTGAGATTGGCATCGCCTTTACGCGAACTCTCCGGGGCGGTGTAGCCCCATGTGAGCCAGAAGGCGTTGTTACTTTCAAGGCCACGCGTGACGTTAAGCTCAGCCAGTTGCACATACGGATTATCCGCCGGCTGAATCAAATCCGGGTTGCCACACCAACTGTCCCCGCCACGAAAACACTGGGCGGATGCCATGGTGGTGAGGCTGCTCAGCAGGCAAACAGGCAGGATCAATCGACTCAGAATCAAAAGTCGTTTCACAATCAATCTCCATGCATTGTGCTTGAACACACAATGGTTTTTAGGCAGGAAAATAAGGGGTAAATCAACAAGCCATCACAGACCACTGGGAGCAGGCGTATCACGAATCAACCACGGCGAACCGTTGGACCATGAGTGCGTCTTGGGCAAAATGTCCGTTGAGACGTTACTGGCTCGACCATCCAGAAAGCCGATGGCAACGCTGCCTGCGGTGTGCCTGGCGATGAGTGTGCCATACCCCGGGTCGGTGTCCGCCATGGCAAAGGCCTGGTTACTGCTGAGGTTCAACCCAAGACGCAAACCACCGATGGCATCGACGACAAAGACCTTGTGGCTGGGCTTGTTGAAGTCCTGCAATTTGTATGCTGCCCAGATCGGCACTTCGCCGCTGCCGCGATCACCCATGTACGCATTGGGCAAATAAGACGGGATGTCGTTGGCAACATTTCCTTCGGGTTTCTCAGGACAGTTAAACACGCCGCTTCCGGTCTGTCCCGGTAACGGCATGTACTTACTCTGCGATGAAGTCAGGTACCGTGCGAGTTTGTTGAACGTTGCCTTGACCGGACTCCAACCATCGACACTCCAGCCGTGTGGCAGGTAGCCGTTATTCTCATCCTGATACATGGCACTGGCCAGCCCAAGCTGACGCATGTTGTTTAAGCACATCACACCCCGCGCTGCTTTACGTGCACTGGCCAAAGCCGGCAGGAGAATGGCAATCAACAATGAGATGATGGAAATCACCACAAGCAATTCAATGAGTGTAAAACCTGAAGGGCGTCGGGGCATGTTGGATTCCTTTTGTGTACGCATGGCTTGATGGCTTGGGATTCAGGACGAGTACATCACTGCGGACATGACGCGACACTGCAGCGTTCGGTGAATTGTGGCTGAATGCGCAGGCTTTTTTGAGCAATGGTCTCACCAGCAAGACGCGCACGGAGCATGCTGATCGCAGCAGGAACCATGGCTGCAAAGTCCGGCTCGACACAATGCAAACGCGGCGGACTTTTCTCAGCATCATCAGGCATGCCGTACGTCACGATGCTCAAATCGTCGGGAATGCGCAGCCCCATTTCCATTGCAGCATGCACCATGCATCGCGCATCGGGAACACCTTGCGCCATCACTGCGGTGGGGCGGTTTTTGGACTTGAGTAACTTGCGTGCGTTGATGAGTTGGTTGTCGATCCAGTGGCTGCGAATGTGTGCGTCTTCCTTGGTGATGAACTGACGCCACTTGCCATTAGCGTCATCCAGATTGAAGTCGCTTACAGCACGGTCAAAGGCATCGCGACCTGCCTGGTGGACATGATAGTTACTGTCCACGCCGAGGTATCCGACTTTGCGGTGACCTAAAGCAGCAAGGTGTTGCATGGCTTGGTAGATGCCGCCGCCGGTATCCTGCCAGACGTTGTAGGGTCCGACTTTATCCATGTGGACACAGGGGAATTTTTCGTCGTTATCGCTGAACCACTTGGCCATGTCCGGATCTTGAAGCTTGCCACAAACCAGGGCGCCGTCGACCTGCCCGCTGGTGAAACATTCGGGGGCGACTTTGTTTTTACCGGTTTCCAGGTACTCGATTTCAAAACCGATTTTCATACGTGAACAGGCAAAGGCAAACTCGGCAATGATCGGCCCATGTGAGCCGGATTGGGACAGCGTTGACGGATTACGTCCTTGCCCGACCACCATGATCATCGCCAGTCGCCCGGTGCGTGAAGCGCGGAGCAGTCGGGCAGCAAGTTTGGGGCGGTAACCCATCTGGTCAGCAATGTCGTGAATGCGTTGTTTGACATCTGGACTCACGCGCCCGGTGTCGTGCAACGCTGAGGAGACGGTGGTGACGGCCACGCCTGCCTGCCTGGCAATGTGACGCATGGTGACTCTGCCGGAGACTTTGGGGGTGGTTTGGGTGGTCATGAAGCGTGATCCTGACTGTATGCAGTATTGTTTGCGGTTTCGTTACCGCAAAAATTGTAGCGCCCAGATTTCAAGAGTCAACAGACAACATCATTTTGATTGATGCATTACGATTCGGAGTCACACGCAACTGAAAAACAATACCATCAACCGCATCACAAGTGATGCGGCTAAATGCGGGTGAATGACATGCTGTTGTCGTAGACGTTATGCGCATCAAAAAAGACTCACCGAAAACTCGGCAAGTCTTTGAATGCGGTCGAGAGGAGTCGAACCTCCACGGGGTGTTTAGCCCCACTAGGACCTGAACCTAGCGCGTCTGCCAATTCCGCCACGACCGCGGTGCAGAGGAGATATCTTAGGGATTGTTACCATTTCGTCAAGTCGGTGGTCTGAGAAAAATCCAGCTGATCATCTTTATCACTGAGTCACAGAGGCTCAGAGCAAAGACAGAAAACATTGAGCCGTTTTTAAAAAACTTCTCCATTCGTCATTCCCGCGAAAACGGGAATACAGTGGCATTCAGTGAACACTTGCAAGTACCACTGGACTCCCGCCAGCGCGGGAGTGACGGGTGTGCGGTGACTTGTGATTCATTCGCTCAAAGGCTTGATTCTGCATCGCTATGATTTTGTGGTTAAAGCCAAAGTCAGGCGACTTTACAACCGCTTTACAACTCCAACACGGTGATATGCGTATTGGTGTAAATGCAGGTTTCGCCAGCGATCTGCATCGCGTTCTGCACGATCTCCTTGGCGGGCATGTCCGTATGACGCACCAGGGCACGGGCTGCTGAGGCTGCGTAATCGCCACCGCTCCCAATCGCCAGGACACCGTCGGAGGGTTCGATGACATCACCACTGCCTGAGATCAACAGGCTGCAGGACTTGTCCGCGACCGCGAGCAGACTTTCCAGGCGGCGTAACATGCGATCCGTCCGCCAGAGTTTGGCTAGCTCGATGGCTGCTTTCTTGACGTTGGCGGGGGTCTCCTTGAGTTTGACTTCAAACTTCTCAAGCAGTGCAAAGGCGTCGGCTGCTGAGCCTGCAAAGCCCACCAACACACCGGCGCCGTCAGCACCAATGTTATCCAGCTTGCGAACTTTCACCGCGTCACCCTTGGCAACAACATGCTGCATCGTCACCTGCCCGTCACCGGCAATGGCAATCTGATCGCCTCGGCGGACGGAAAGAATCGTGGTTGCGTGAAACTGGGGCATACTCATACCTAAATCCATCTCTATTGTTGAACTACAGTGTTAAACCAGAGCATTGCTCTGTGCATCTCAGTGCCTCTGTGACTCTGTGGTTAAAGCCAAAAAACACGCGTTATGCCCAAGATCATAACAGACAAAACGGTTATAGTGTCCACATGGATCAACAGTCTCGCACATCCGACGAAATCGGCCATATTCCCGTGTTGGCGGACCCCATCATGGAACTCTTTGATGCCAAGCCCGGCATGATTTACCTGGACTGCACCGCGGGGCGGGGTGGTCATGCGAGTCTGGTTGCTCAAAAGCTCGGTAAGACCGGCCGTGTCATTGCACTGGATGCTGATCCTGCCAACGCCGACTTCACGCGTCAGCGTCTATCGTCTTACCCCTGTCAATCCGATGTGTTGCATCGCAACTTCGCGCAGGTGACGACTGCCCTGGATGAACTGGGTGTGGACAAAGTGGATATGCTGTTGGCGGACCTTGGTTTTGCGTCCAATCAGATGGACGATCCGACACGTGGCATGACGTTTCAGGCCGACGGGCCGCTAGATATGCGTTTAAACCCGGATATCCCGACGACCGCAGCAGATTTGGTCAATCGCATGGCCGAACGTGAGTTGGCGGATGTGCTGTTTCAGTTGGGTGAAGAGCGGCTGAGTCGACGAATTGCCAGAAAAATTGTGCAAGTTCGGGAGAAGGAGCCGATAAAAAATACATTGGCGCTGGCAGAGCTGGTGAGTAGCTGCTATCCGCCCAACCAACGCGGTAAACGGGCCCGCATCCATCCTGCCACGAGAACGTTCATGGCATTACGGATCGCGGTCAACGAAGAACTGATGGCATTGGAACGACTTCTCGACACCTTGCCACAGATCATCAAGCCCGGCGGTGTTGCGGCGATCATCAGCTTTCACTCACTGGAAGATCGACGGGTCAAGCAGCGATTTTTGCAATTCGATCAGAATGATTGTGCAAAACGCCTGACACGCAAGCCAATTGTTGCAGATGATGCCCAAATAAGGCAGAATCCCAGGAGTCGATCTGCTAAACTAAGAGCCGTGCAATTCGGTTCTGACATGCCGGCATGAACAAAATCAAGACTCGGGGTTGAGACGCTCAAGGATGAGTGTCATAAGCGAAGGATGGAGCCACAATGACACGTGAAACGAAAGTCGGCCTGCTCGTAGGGATGGGGATCATACTGCTTATCGGCATTGTGGTCAGCGATCATCTCTCCAAGGTTCAGCAGCAAACTCCGGCCAACTTCACGGACATGAGTCGTGAGACCTTTGACAGTCTGACGACCAACAACCGTTCAAGCACCTTGCCCGACAGTGTTCCTGTTGCCAATCCCGCCCGCGCTGCTTTGCAGGGAGGCACCGCGCCATTGCCGCTTCCCGGTGAAGTCATCACACCAACCCAACCGAGCATGGCAGAGCAGCCCACGCGGTCGCTGTACTCCAACCCGAGCGAATCCCGCTACAACCCGCAGCCAATTCAGCCCAGTCGTCTGACGCAACCCCAACCGGTTGCCCCGACCCGTGCCACCGCGCCCCAACCGCGTCGTGTTGAAGACATGAACGAGGAGCAGGCCGTTGCCCGTAACAATGCCACACCGCGTCTGAATCCGCACATGGCCATCGCACTTGAAACACGCACCAACAACGCAACACCCGAGTTGCCCACCCGCACCGGCACATATCACAAGGTCACCGAAGGCGACAATCTTTATCTCATCGCCCAACGCTATTACGGTGATGGCAAACTCTGGCGCCTCATCCGTGATGCCAACCCCAACCTGGTCTCCACCGAAGGCACGATCATGCTCAACAGTCGCTTGCTGATCCCCAGCAAGAAACAGGTTGATCGGATTCAAAACGGTGAAACGGCTACCAGCAATGCCCCGCGTGAGATTGTGGTCGAGTCCGGCCAGACACTCTCCGAGCTTGCCAAGATTCACCTGGGCAATGCAGCGGATTGGGATGAGTTACTCAAAGCCAATCGTGATCGTCTGAATCGTCCTGAAGAACTGCGTGCAGGCATGACACTGCGTCTTCCCAGGAAGGCCATTGAACGTGCTGCTGCCCGTCAGCCGGAGACGACCACGCGTCGCAGCCAGCCTGGCAGCACGAACTCCAACAAGACCTACACCATCGAAGCCGGCGACACGCTCTCTGCCATCGCAGCCAAGACAATGGGGGCTTCAAACAAGTGGTACAAGCTTTATCAGCACAACAAATCGGTCATTGATGATCCAGACAATCTGACCGTTGGCATCACCATCAAGATCCCCTGAAAACCCCAACAGGGCATCTCCCAATAGGAAGCAAAACCGTGAAGGTCTTCATTGATCTTCACGGTTTTTTTTATTGGTTCGAATTGCTTGGGCAGGTGTGTGATCCGGTCCCGTCTATAACGCGTGCGCTCCAATTCATTGAGCACCGGGTGTTAACCTGGTGCCCCATGAAGCAACATTGACACAACGGGCACCGGATTAACATCCGGCGCTCAAATCAATGCAATGCAGGCTTTTTTTGCGGAACTGGTGTAACCCGGCCAAAATGACCGGGCGATATAGAGCAGTTCAAATCATTAATCTCCACCTTCCGTCACTCCCGCGCAGGCGGGAATGACGAAGCTTATCGCCGTATGGAGATTACTTGTTTGTATCGCTCTAGCCGAGTCATTCTGACTCGGTTGGTTTGAGAGTTGGACATTCAACCGAATGAATCAACCCGCAAAAGGCATTATTTCACAATGCCTTTATCTGTGTTCATCTGTGTGTATCTGTGGCTAAAATGCCTTGAACACAAGCTTGAACTGCACCATCGAGCGCCTCACCCCGTCTTGCGGAATTTCTGATTCAACTGCTCAATCATACTCGGGACGTCATCGGCATCGGTGGGCTTGGCGAAGAGATAACCCTGGCCGTAATCACAATCCAGACTTTGCAAATGGGCTAGCTGTTCGAGTTTTTCGATACCTTCCGCCACAACCACCAGGTTGAGGTTGTGTGCCAACGTCACAATGGAGTTGAGGATGGCTGCAAAGCTGTGATTTTTATCCACATTGTTGATGAAGCTGCGGTCGATTTTCAGACTGTCCAGCGGGAACTTGTTCAAGCAGCCCAGCGAGGAATGCCCTGTGCCAAAGTCATCCATGGCTAATTTGAATCCGGTCTCGCGCAGTTGTTCGAGCATCGGCGTGAGGATGGACATGTTATCCATGATGGTGCTTTCGGTGATCTCCAGCGTCACCGCATTGTGAGGCAGGCCCGTCTTCCTGAGAATGTCATCGGCATGTTTCACAAAGTCCGGCGTGATGAGTTGTCGCTTGGACAGGTTCACATTCACCCGCAGGTGTCGCATGTTCGGATACATCTGACGCCAGAGTTTGAGTTGGCTGGCTGCTTCATACAAAATCCACCAACCGATGGGGACGATCAGGCCCGACTCTTCAGCGATGGGGATGAAGGTTAATGGCGAGATCACACCACGCACAGGATGATGCCAGCGGATCAACGCTTCGAATCCGGTGAGTTTGCCGGTGGCAAGACAATGGATGGGTTGGTAGAGCAGTTTGAGTTCGTGCCTTGCCAACGCATGTCGCAGGTCACCTTCAAGGGTGAGTTGTTCCAGGGATTGCTCGTGCATCTGCTGACTGAAGAAGCAGGACTGCGACTTGCCGTTTTCCTTGGCATGGTACATGGCGATGTCCGCATCGCGCAGCAGACTTTCCGGATCTTCATAGTTGCCACTACTCAGGACAATGCCGATGCTTGCTGAGCAGATCAGTTCGAACTGTTCGATGTGATACGGCCCATGCAATTCGGTTTGCAGTTTTTCAGCTAACCCGGTGAGCATTTGATTGTTGGCAGGTTTGTCGATGAGCAGGACAAATTCATCACCACCCATCCTCGCTGCGGTGTAGCCCTTGTGACCGAGCACCTCGTCAAGCATGTCCACCATGCTGCGTGTCACACGGACAAGCAGTTCGTTCCCCGCTGAATGTCCCAGGCTGTCGTTGATGACCTTAAAGCGATCAAAGTCCAGAAACAGCACGGCAAATTGATAGTCCGGGTCGGACTTCTGCCGCATGAGTTTGTATTTGAGTTCATCAAACAAGGCGGTGCGATTGAGCAGTCCGGTCAATGGATCGGTCAACGCCTGGACTTGTAGCTTGTTGATGAGGAATCGCATTTTCAGCGCGGCTTCTACACGGGCGATCAATTCACGATTGTCAAACGGCTTGGTGATGTAGTCCGTCGCGCCAGCATCAAATGCCTTGACCTTGATTTCCGTGTTCAGATCGGCGGTGAGAAAAATGATGGGTATGTTGGTGGTCAGCGGATTTTTTTTGAGCTCTTCACAGACCGCAAAGCCATCCATCTCGGGCATGTGTACATCAAGCAGAATCAAATCCGGCACATGCTCGGTCGCATACGCAATGCCATCAGGGCCATTGTGTGCACAATGGACATCAAGTTCGATATGGCGCAGCCGTGCTTCAATCACACGTGTCGTCACCACATCGTCATCAACCACCAGTACCTTTGAATCTTCACACATTACAACGGGTCCTACGGATAAAACATCATTCAGTCGTGTTACTTCTGACCTGAACCGAACCCCGTCCTGCAATGAATGCAGCCCTTGAAATCAATGATCGACGCATCCGTGAGCACATATAACACTTTGGTTTGCAATTACCCTTTAACTGGAAAAACAAGGGTACAGATATTCGCTATAACCGGAACATTCCTGCGCATATGTTATGGGTCCTATACCTGCCTGGTATTGTGATCTGTAATTGCTCAAAGACTGTCAGTCAGCGTCTGACTTTGTTACCGGCGTTTTCCTGCATCCGCTTGAGCTTGGTAAGATGTCAGGCATGATTGCATCCATCACCGGCAAACTGGTCTTGACCACCAATGAATCCTTGCACATTGATTTGAACAACGGACTTGTTTACGAAGTGCATGTCCCGGCATTTGTGGTGACGCGATTGGCTTCACGTGTGGGACAAACGGTGACACTCAAGACACTGCATTACCTGGAATCACAAAATCAGGGCGCGAGTTTCCTGCCAAGATTAGCAGGCTTTTTGAGCGATGAAGACCGTGAGTTCTTTGCGTTGTTCACTACCGTCAAAGGCATCGGCAACCGCAAAGCACTCCGCGCCCTGGCCATGGACACCGGGCAGATCGCCATGGCCATTGCCGATCGGGATACCGCGTTTTTGCAATCACTGCCGGAGATCGGCAAACGCACCGCAGAGACGATCATTGCATCACTCAACGGCAAGGTGGACCACTTCGCAGCATCAGGCGCCTATGCCCAATCGACCGCCAAAGACGAAGCTGGGATTGATGCCAATGAAGATGCAATGTCAGACACACCTGCCCCCAGCGGTGCGATGTCGCGCGAGGCTTTGGAGGTGCTCATGCAATTGGGTGAGAATCGCATCCAGGCAATGAACTGGATCAACATGGCGTTGGCGGACGAAAAGGACCGGCCTGCGGATGTCACCGCGCTGATCGAACGCTGTTTTCGCATCAAAGCAGGCTCCTGAAACGCGTCCAAACTGCATTTTGGCCAATTTTGCATCCTTTTTACCCCTAATTGGTATAAAATGGTGTAACACGTTCCGGACAGGAGATTTCTCATGGATTTCATCTTGGCAATCCTCATGGCGGTGGGACTTTCGGCTGCCTGTGGCTTTCGCGTCTTCGTTCCCATGTTCGTTTTGAGCATCGCTGCCAACGGCAATCACCTGCAACTGGGTGAGAGTTTTCAATGGATCGGCTCGGACCTGGCCATGGTCGTCTTCGGACTGGCAACCGCGCTTGAGATTGGTGCCTACTACCTGCCTTGGCTGGACAACATGCTTGACTCGGTGGCAACACCTGCTGCCGTGGTCGCCGGTTCGATTGCTGCAGCATCGTGTGTCACCGGTGAGTCCGAACTCATCGGCTGGGTCGGTGCTGCCATTGCCGGTGGTTCCATTGCAGGCGGTGTCCAACTCACCACGGTCGCAACGCGCATGACCTCGCTGGCAACAACCGGTGGGGCGGGCAACCCCGTGGTCTCCACGATTGAGGCAACGGCTTCGACGGTGGTCTCCGTACTGGCGATTGTCCTGCCGTTGATCATCATTCTGTTCGTGCTTGGCTTTGGTTATCTGGTCTATCGCATCGTCAACCGACGCCGCGCCAGGAAGCAGGCATCGCTTGCAACCCAACCGCCAACGCTCCCGGCTGATCCACCTGCAGCCATTTGAACATCTGATTCTGGAGGTATTAAATGTCATCCATTTCAATACTGGCGGTTACGAGCGGCTTTTCAATTCAAGCCATTCTTGCGTTGAGTCTATTTACCTTTTTGCTCTGGCTGATGTTTTACTGTTTACTGGATTTGAGAAAGCGAGCCATCTCAGATTTTGCCAAAGTGGTTTGGGTATTGGCCCTGCTTTTTGCTTTGCCGTTTACCGGGTTGGCATATCTGATTCTTCGATCAAGCATGCCAATAATCCAAGAGCAGGCGTTAACAACGCCCAATTGATCCGTTGCTATTGCGAAATTCCGCGAACATTGGATAATACCAGTGTCGGTTTTTGTTCGGTATTGGATTCTTCGTGATCCGATACCCGTCAACATAAGTTTCGCAACCCTATTTTGCAAAGCGGCGAACGGATGCTCCGCGAATTACACATCTCCAATCTAGCTGTCATTCAAGACGTCAACCTCGAACTCTCCGGCGGGCTCAACTGCTTTACCGGGCAGACCGGTGCAGGCAAGAGTCTGATCCTCGGTGCGTTTGAAATGCTGCTGGGTTTACGCCCTGCAGGTAAAGACATGCTGCGCCCCGGTTCCAAAGAAGCCCGCATCACCGGCTTGTTTGAACTGCATGATGAAGAAGTCGTCACGGAAGTGGCAACGATTCTCGATCAGGAAATCGCGGTGGGGGATCAACTGCTCCTGGTGCGCAAGATCACACCCAGCCGATCGTCCGTTGCGATCAATGGTCAACCGGTTACCGCTGCGATGGTCAAAACCGTCGGCCAGCAACTGGTCGACATTCACGGCCAGCATGATCATCAATACCTGCTGCGCGCTTCGAATCAGTTGCTTATCCTCGATCGCTTTGCCGAATGTGCCGACCTGCGTAAGCAATACACACACACCTGGCAGACACTCAGTGAACTCACCCAACGCCGTGAAGAACTCACCCAATCCAGCACGCTGCGAACCCAGCAGTTGGACCTCTATGAATTTCAAGCTAACGAAATTGATGACGCCCAACTGCAGACAGGGGAGTTTGAAGAACTCTCAGCCCGTCATAAGTGGCTGACCAACGTGCATAAAATTCAGCGTGACTCCGGCCAGGCCTAT
This sequence comes from Phycisphaeraceae bacterium, assembly GCA_002704825.1. GTDB lineage: Bacteria > Planctomycetota > Phycisphaerae > Phycisphaerales > Phycisphaeraceae > UBA7800. The sequence goes on along the minus strand of PAIY01000139.1, from coordinate 5,015 downwards.
CAAGCACTCTACGACTCAGACGCGTCGGTCATTGAACGCTTGCAGATGATTGTCCACTTGCTTGGTGAACTTGAAGAACTCGATGAGGAGTTGGCTGAGCCCACGCAAGCGATCCGCGAAGCGACGTTGGCGTTGCAGGAAGGTGCCTTTGATCTGGGGCGGTACATGGATCGGATTGATGCCAACCCGCACGAGCTTGATGAAGTCGAAGACCGTTTGAACATCATCAATCGCCTCACCTCCAAGTATGCACGCAATCAGACGGGCGTTGATCCGGTCGAGGAAATTCTCACCTATCGCGAGCAAATCCAAACCGAGATCGAATCGCTGCGGGGAAAGGACGCGGATCTGTCATCGTTGGATAAGCAGATCAAACAAGCCAGGAACGATCTTGCCAAACATGGCGAAAAACTCAGTAAAAAACGCCAGACCGCAGCAAAGAAAATCAAGCCGCTCATCGAAACACAACTTGATGAATTGGGGATGGCAGACGCCCAGTTCCATGTTGAGTTTTCCGCAGTCGGTGATGAAGGTTCGATGCATGGTCTTGAATCACTGGAATTCATGATCCGCACCAACCCCGGGCAGCCTGCAAGACCGATGCGCAAGATCGCCTCCGGCGGCGAACTCTCGCGCATCATGCTTGCCCTCAAATCCATCCTTGCTGACAGTGACCGCATCAGCGTGTTGGTGTTCGATGAAATTGATGCCAACATTGGTGGTCGCATGGGCACCATCATCGGCGAGAAACTCCGCAGCCTTGCCAACAGCAGTGACGACGGATCGCATCAGATTCTCTGCATCACGCACCTGCCTCAGATCGCCGCCTATGCCGACCGACATCTGCACATCACCAAGCAGGTCATGGGTAAAGGCAAAGACCGCCAGACCCAGACGACGGTGCTGCATTTGGAAGGCGACAACCGCGTCAACGAGTTAGCCGAAATGCTCGCTGGCAAAGACGCGACCGACACCACAAGAAAGCAAATCCAGGAAATGCTGGCGGGCGCTTCGTGATGTTTTTTTTAAGATAGTTCAAGGCAGTTTTAACCGCAGAGACGCAGCGTTGCAAGTCAAAGCCGTGACTCTCCTGAGTCACGGGTTGCCTTGGTGTTTGTGGTGTTCTTGATGTTCGTACTCGATTCATCAAGGCAACCCGTGGCCCGGGAGGACCACGGCTTTTGTGGGGGGAGATGCTTTTTCAGTGTCAACGCGTAACAGATGGCCAAACGGCGGCGCCTTGATGCACATGTTTGAGAATGTAACCTCTGGCGTTCTCCCAGTGCGATGGGTCAGCAATGGGTTGGCAGCGACACTTGGCGGCCCAAATCGGTTTGGGGATATCCAGTTGTCTGGTACACCAACTTTTGACTTTCCCGATGGTGATGCGCGGTTGGTGATCCGGGAATGTTGCTAACACATGCCAATGATGTGAACCGATCGCGACTGCAGCGATTTCAAGTTGATAGTGTTGCAATGCGGACACCCAGATAGACAAAGCTTCACAGCAATGATGTTGTGACAGAAATACAGCATCACTTTGCATTTGGTTTTGACTGTGTTGGTGTAAGCCTTCGTCGGTACCAGGTGGTGGGGGTGATTTGTAATCACCATCGACATGAATTTTGTGATCTTCGGATCGCCAGCCACGTGGATCACCGGGGAGCCACGTGCCGTAGGTGTTGCCGTTGCAGTGATACCAGTTGTCCCACGGAGTCATGTGATCAATGTTAGCAACTGACCCGTGACCTGAGAAGGTCGCGGCTTTTAATTGTGTCGAATGATGCGCTGTGTACAAAGCCGTGACTCTCCTGAGTCACGGGTTGCCTTGAACAAAGTGAATTAAAAAAATGTTAATCTCAGCTCTGCCCGATGGTCACCGGCACGGGTTGGGGGGCGACGTCATGTGTCGGTTGCAAGGCGATCTGCAACGGGCGACGCTTACCACCCTGGGGCGGTAGGCCGTCTTCGTCGATGACGCGCTGGATGGCCATGATGCCTTCGATGAGCGTTTCCGGACGCGGGGGGCAGCCCGGGACATAGACATCTACCGGGATGTACTGGTCGATGCCTTGTACAACCGCATACGTGTCAAACACGCCACCGGTCGAAGCGCAGGCGCCCATGGAGATGACCCACTTGGGTTCTGCCATTTGCTGATAGATACGCTGGAGCACGGGGAGCATTTTCACACTCACGCGGCCGGCAACGAGCATGAGGTCGGCCTGTCGCGGGCTGAATCGCATGACTTCTGCGCCAAAGCGGGCAAGGTCGTAACGACTCGATGCGGTTGCCATCAGTTCAATACCACAACAGGCGGTGGCAAAGGGCATCGGCCAGACACTGCAACGACGGCCCCAGTTCACCGCTTTCTGCAGCGTGGTGCAAAGGAACATGTCATTGTTGGCAAGAACGGATTCGAGTCCCATGGCGATACCTTTTTATACAACAGCGTTGAGCACATTCTAGTACATTTGGCGGGCGATACCAAACCCATCTTACCCTGCGAATCAAGTACTCAAAAGATGCTTTACGCTTGAGTTGGTGATTGGGGGGACGCCGCCGACGCCTCAGTCACATTCGCGGCTTCCGGGAGTTCCGGGGGTTCCGGGGCATCCGGGGCTTCCGGGAGTTGGGCGGTCGGGCCATCGGGTGTCGAGACCACAGCCTGTTCAAGTTCACCTTCAAACACGATCGGGATTAGCAAGCTGAACGTCGAACCTTTGCCCACTTCGCTTTCCAGATCCAATTCGCTATGCAACAGGCTGGCTAATTCCAGGCTGATGGTCAACCCCAGGCCGGTCCCCGAGTGTTCGCGGGTGTGCGTTTGATCCAGCTGTGTGAACTTCTCAAAAATCTTTTTCTGATGATCCTTGGGAATGCCTGGCCCGGTGTCAGCAACACTCACGCGGACATGCGTTGGTTCACCGTCGGGGTCGGGTGTGAACGGGGAAGCAGAGAGTGTGATCGAACCCTCTGGCGGGGTGAACTTCACAGCGTTGGACAGGAAGTTGAAAATGATCTGCTGGAACTTGCCCGCATCGGTCTCGATGAGTGGGATGCTTGATGGGATACGCAGGGTGAGTTTGATCTGCTTTTGATCAGCCTGGGGGCGAATGAGATTGATCAACCCTTCGCCGGTGTCTGCCAGTGACATCTTGCCAACGCGAATGTCCATGCGACCCGCTTCGATCTTGGCAAGGTCAAGCAGGTCGTTGATCAGGTCAAGCAATTGCCGACTGGATTGAATGATGTTGGCCAAAAAGCGGCGGCGTTTATCCGACTTGTCGTCCTGATATTCCTTGATCGTTTCGGTCAGCAGTTCTGCAAAACCGACGATGGAGTTAAGCGGCGTACGCAACTCATGCGACACGTTGGCTAAGAACTCACCCTTGAGTTTGTTGGCTTCAAAGAGGGCGACATTGGTTTCAGCAAGTTCGCCGAGTTTAAGGTCCAGTGATTTGTTAATGCCCCGCAGTTGGTCTTCATTGCTCTTGAGGTTTTCGAGCATTTGGTTGAACACCACGGATAGCCGTTCAAATTCATCACCGGTGTTGATGTCGCTGCGAATGTTCAGGTCACCTGCTGCCACCTGTTCAGCCGTGTCACGAAGCACACGCACCGGCGAGAGAATGATGCGCTTGGTGATGTAGTAGAACACACCGATGGCCAGCAGACACGCAAACAGACCTGCAACGATGATATAGATCCGGTTAAAGAGTAACTGCTTCTGCGCCAGGTCCGAACGGAGGCGAATGAGCAGCACCATCTCAAGCGGGTTATTGATGATCTTGCTGTTTAATGCTGCTTCAAAACCGGCTTCAACCCCGCCACGAATTTTGTACAGGTCCGAATGGCGAATCGCACGGGCATAGCGGTAATAGTGTTCACCACGCTCATTGACGATCGGCTTGGCATACTCCGTGGACTCTGGCAGCGTCTCAAAATTCAGGATCGCTTTACCCACGAAGTTGTCATTGTTCGATGCCAGGTCAAACTCGTCTTTGCGGATGAGGGTCAGGGTGAGTCCCTGGTCCAGATTCTCCTGCCGATTCATTTCGTCGAACGTCAGCAGGGCGCCACCGAGCTGGATCATGTCACTGAGCCAGGCGTTGGCAAGGTTGCGTGCGTTTTCGTGTTGTTCCTGACGCACCAACGCATTCATGCGAACCCAGACCACAGCCAGGGCGGCGGTGAGAATGATCACCACGGCAGCACCAAATAAAATTTGACACTTGTTGGCAAGACTGACGCGAACGTGCTTGGGCATATCGGGATTGTATCAGTCAGCGAGCGACTCTGCAGGCATGTCCAGCAGACTGTTGTAGGTGAGTTTCTGCTGAACCTGATTGTGCTCATCAGCAATCACGGTTTTGGAGATGTGATCGTCGATGTTCTCTTCGAGCAACATGCCGTAGCTGACAATGATCACCTTGTGACCATTCTCCACCAACTTGGCAGCAGCACCGTTGACAGCGATGATCCCGGTGCCCGGTTCGCCACGGAAAACGTAGGTCTCAAAGCGATTGCCATTGTCGATGTCCAGCACATGCACCGCCTCGTTGGGACGGATGTCCACGGCCTCGAGCAGGTTGGCATCAATGGTGATCGAACCAACGTAGTCAGGCACACATTGCGTGACCGTCGCACGATGAATTTTGGCTCGCATCATTTTTCGAAACATGTCACACCTCGGTCAGGCCATAAACGTTGGCCTGGAGTCCATTATAAAACCGAATAGTATATCGTCCTATTCCATTTCGGTCGATTAATACTGGAAAATTATTGATATAAAGTGTTTAGAGGGTTTTGAAAAGCCGTTTCAAGCCTTCCAAACGATTGGACCATAGCAAACCGCTTGCGGTTTTTTCGCTGCGTCAATCGCATCAACGACAGATAACAATCGGTTTTCAGTTATAGCACTTCAAAATGATGATCTGAATGCTACCGTTCATTTCGTCATTCCCGCGCAGGGACATGATGCACGTCGTTTTTAAAGTTGAGCACCGGGTGTC
>PAIY01000138.1 GCA_002704825.1 Phycisphaeraceae bacterium | reverse complement strand
CAACTCACGAACACCAAGCATCAAAGGCCCAGCCCTTCCTGGGGGACGTGATCCAGCGGCGGAACGCTGGCGGGGTTTGGGGCAGCGCCCCATCTCATGTATGTCTTCAAATCCTTTGAATGCAACACCGCAACACAACTTGCCATGACACCCCAACCTCGCAAGGGGGTCCGGGGGGCGAAGCTCCCTGGCCAGTAAAAGAAAACACAGATACTCACGTTGAAGTATCTGTGTTCGTTTGTGTTTGTGTTGGTGAATGTTTGACTGACGTTTGATACCGAGAAATGAATGTCACCTCAGCTGCCGGTCTTGTCGCGTTTACCGATTCGCCCGATGACGGGATTCTCCGGATCGACTGCGATTTCCACACTGGGTCCGCCGTCGAATTGTTCTTCCAATGACATGTTCTGACTACCTGGTGCGGGGCCGGGTCCCATATGCGTTGAGAACATCGGTGGTGCACCTGGCATACCCGGTGGCATTGCCGGTTGTTGATTGTTTGCCAATGTCAATTGCGGGCGTGGATATTCCTGAGCACGTGCCGTCCGCGGATATGCCGGTTTGACATGTCCCTGATGAGCTCGGAATGAACGATGAATCGGACTGTTGCGTTGACAGTATTCCAAGAGCATCAACACGCCGATGGCAATGTTGTACATCACCAGCATCAGGATCAAGCCATGCAGCGCATACTCGTGAGGCTGCATGTCGAGTTGTTTATGGAAAAAGAAAATGTCACCCATGCGGTGAAGCTTGAGTTCCAGTGATTTGCTGCCCAGCGTTTGAGCAAACGGTAACCACGGGAAATCCTCACGGAACAGTCGGGGCATATCGGGGATCACTGCCCAGATACCGCCCGCGGTCATGGATAACGGCAACCACCGCCAACCGCGTCGCATGATCATGCATCCGACACCCGTTGCCACCGTGGCGCCGGCCATCCCCACAGCAAAATGCATTGTTGTCCAGGCCATTTCAAATACTCCAACAGGCTGTGACTTGCGCAGCTGCTGGAGATTCGTGGACTGAATCGTTATGCAGCTTCGGCGCGCTTCTTTGCCTGTAGATTTGCTTCGGCGTTCTGAACCTTGAACTTATCCTGTCCGGTCAGATCAATGACAATCTTGCCTCTCAGGTGTTTGGCCTGTAACGATTGAATCGATTTGGTGAGCACCACGACCTGTGCGTCGGCCAAAGCAGCTTCCAAGTCATCACGAAGCAGCATGCCCAGATGCGGCAGGTGTTCTTCGACGTAAGCAGCATTGGTGCCGATAAGTTTTTCGGGGATCAGGTCCGGATCGTAAATCGAAAGCGGGATGCCTTTGCCCAGCAGTTGTTCGGCCAATTCCACCATGGGTGATTCACGCAAGTCATCCGTGCCGGGTTTAAAGGTCAGGCCAAGCATCAATGTACGTTGACGACCTTGCTGGAGCACCATGTCCACACCGCGTTTGAGTTGAGCGACATTGGATGAAAGCACGCTGCTGATTAGCGGGATGTCCATGCCGAATTCGCGGGCCTTACCCATCATCGCACGGGTGTCCTTGGGCAGACACGAGCCACCAAAGGCAAAGCCGGGTTTGAGATAAGCAGGGGAGATGTTGAGCTTGGTGTCATGACAGAACGCGTTCATCACCGCTGCGGGGTCGGCTCCCATCGCCGAAGCCAGCGCACCAATCTCATTGGCAAAGTCGATTTTCACAGCATGGTAAATGTTGCATGCATACTTCATCAATTCACTTTCACGCGAACCCAAAGGCAAGTGCGGCGCGTCAATGCCTTTGTAGATTTTGTGCATCGCTTCGTCGACAGCAACGCGGTCAGCAGGATCATCACAACCCCAGACAATCATCGGTGGCTGATGCCAATCTTTAAGGGCGCTACCTTCACGCAGAAATTCAGGATGATGACACACGGCAACATTCGGACACACCGCCTTGAGTTTGGGGGCGATGCGTGTGGCAATCGTGCCCGGCGGGACCGTGCTGCGGATCATCACGACACGGGGCTTGATCTCAAAATGCAATGCCATGGCAAGCTGATCCGTCACGCGATCAATCGCATCCAGATTCACCTGTCCCTGGTGATTGCTCGGTGTTCCAACCGCAATCATGATGATGTCCGACTGCTTGACGGCAGCACACATGTCATCGGTGGCATCCAGTGCACCTTGAGCATGCATCTGCGCAGTGAGTTCCTGTAAGCCCGGTTCAAACACCGGCGATTGACCGCACTGGAGCATCCGAAGCTTGGCCTGGTTGACTTCCACGCCAATGACGTGACAGCCTTGCCACGCCAGCGCGGCACTGCTTACGGCACCAACGTAGCCCATCCCGATCATCGTGACCGTGGGCATCTTCTTGCTTGAGTTTGGAGTGGTTGACATCAGGCAGCCTCCTTGTGTACGGATGATTGCGTGGCATGAACATAAGCCAGCGGGGTGTGTCGAACGCAATGACCTTCTGCACACGGCAGACGATCAAGCCATTGAAGCATCTGCCTTGCAGCGTTGGGCCAACTGTGGTGAGACAGGACCCATAGACGAAGCTCAATGGAAAGTTTTTCAGATTGCAACGTGTCCGACCACAAGTTCCCCAGCGTTGTGATCCACTGGTCCGTTGTCTTGCAGGTCAGAACCGGTAACTTCCCGTCCCTGGCTTCAAGACCAAGCACGGCTTTGGGACTGCCAACGATCGGAATCCCCATCGCGGCAGCTTCCAGTAATTTATTCTTGATCCCGCCACCACAACGCATCGGCAGCACGGTCGCGCTGCTGTCATTGACATAAGGACGGATGTCAGGCACGGCACCGACAATCTCAATGCCATCCATGCGGTCAAGTGACTGAATCGCTTCTGTCGGATTCTTGCCCACCACCTTCAACACCGCGTCAGGATGCTTGGCATGAAGCTGCGGCCAGACATGCTGGCTAAACCATGTCACTGCATCAATGTTGGGTTCAAAGTCCATCCGACCCCAGAAAACAAGCTGTTTATTCACAGGGCGGACGCGTGGGGGGGCGAAGTAACCGGTATCCACGCCATTGCGGATGCACGTGGTTTTTTTCGCACCAGCCAGATACTTGAGCAGTTTGGCTTCCTGCGGCGCGACCCCAATCGCACCATCCATCCCGCGGACGAAGAACGTCTCCAATCCGCCGTAGAGGGCGAGCATTTGCAGACGCTTACTCAACGTGGAAAGACCTTCACGACGCATGCATGAAAGCTGGAAGTACATCAGTTCATCGGCTGCATACCAGACCTTGCGGATGCCGGTATACGGCTTAAGGGCGCGGAGCATCATGGTGCTATGCTGGCCAAGGCCGATGACGGTTTTGGGTTGGTGTTTTTCGACCAGTGAGATCACGCCTGCAAAACGTTCAAGGTCACGGCCCTGGTAGTCAGCAATGCGCAACCGAGCGCGGTAGCCCGGACCTTGCCAACCTTTGAGGAACTTGTCGGTTTGATCATCATCCACTTCCGGCCAATCCAGATACAGGCGACGAATCTCATCGGAGGCTTGAGCGGGTAAGGGTTGTTCACTGGCAACGGCAACGCGGACACCCATCGCGTCCATCGCTTTAACCATGTTCGAGCCACGAATGCTAAAACCCTGGTCCACCGGATGCAGGGCATGTTCGCTGACAAAGAGGATATCCAGTTGTTCATGGGAACGACTTGCCATGATCACTTACGCAGCCTTTCTGAGTTGTTTTGATCGAACACGAATGACGCCCGAGGCCTGTTCCACCGCTTGAAGATAGCGTTGGGTGGTCGCCTGCCAGTTGTATTGTTTGAGTCGGTTGAGTCCTGCCTGAATCAGATCACCACGGAAACTGCGGTCTTTGATCAGACGACTCAGCCCATTGGCGATGGACACCGAGTCTTCGGGATTCACCAGCAAACCCGCTTCGCCAGCCACTTCGGGAAGGCTGGTAACATCGCTGGTTAACACCGCCGTATGCGCTTCAAACGCATCGAGAATCGGCAAGCCAAACCCTTCGGATAAACTCGGGAAGGCCAGAATCTCCGCGCCGCTGAGCAGGGGGGCGATGTCTTCTTCAGGGATAAAGCCGTTGAGATTGACATTGGCTTGAATGCCCAGGTTGTCGACCTGTTTGCGAATTCTGGCCTGGGTTTTCTGATCCAGTCCAACAACGACCAGTTGCCAGTGTTGGCGGACCTGATGATTGAGCATGGCCCAGGCTTCGATGACACGCTTGGTGTTCTTGCGCGGGGCGGCGGCGCCGAAGTGCATCACATATGGCCGATCGATGGCATAGCGACGCAGCGTCTTATCCGCTTCGTTCTCCGGCACGTAATGCATGTTGCTGTCCGCTGCCCAGGGATTGATGGTGATGCGATGCGGATCTGCACCAAACTCTGAGACCAGACGGTTGCGGGTGTACAGCGATGGGGTGATGATCCAGCTTGCCTTTTTGCATGCACGGTGAATGCTGCGACGGAAATGCGAAAGCTGACTGGTAAGTCGACCTTCGGGCATATCCAATGGGATCAGATCGTGAATGGTCACCATCGTCGGAACCGGGAACAGGGACGGGCAGGTGTTGGCGGGGCAGTGAAGCACATCCACCTGATCATGCCAGGCCTGCACCGGGAGTCGGAACCGTTCCCATGCATCAAACCGATCGCCGGGCATGTCCATATAACGATCAATGATGTTGGCATGGGGGAGGATCACCTCGTTGAGTGGTTCACTGAGGCGGTGATACGCCCGGATTTCCCAGTCGGGTTGAAGGTGCGCGACATAACTGTAGAGGTCAATCAGGTTCTTGCCTGTGCCTCTTCGTGTCGGCCAATAGATGGTGCGTGCGTCTAAACCAATCCGCATCGGTCTTTCCCTCGAACTGAGCGTTCCACTTTCTTATTCGGTCAGTTCTCAGAGCCAGTTAATCGCTACAGACGGTATAGACGGAACTTTTATCACTTCGACATGAGCAATGTCTGATAAGTGTTATACAGGTGAGGGGATCGGGGAGTGCACGTGAGGTTTTGGGGATATTGGACGTTTGTGTGAATCTGCGTCACATTTAGCCGCATCACTTGTGATGCGATTGTCCCATACGATGGATACCAATCGTCTATGAAAATATCCGGTCACTTTTGCATGTGACCAGAATCGCATCGCAAGCAATGCGGTTAAATATGTTTTATCAGCTTACTGCCACTGCCACATCACCACGCTTTTGGCGGGGATGGTGAGTTGGACGTTGCCTGCTGCATCCTGCGTGGTGGTGACGGTGGACTGGCTGACGACGGTGGCCTCGGGGGTTACCGGGACGTTGGTGCTTCGCAGGGATTCGCCGGTGAGTTGCATGAAGGTGGCTTGCGAGTTGGGGAGCATGGGGAGTTTGATGTTGGCCGTAAAATCACTATCAGGTACGCGGTTACTCACCAATAGACTGACTGCTTTAGAATCAGGATCGGTAAAGAGCATGGCGGTCATGGGGTATTCGTAAGCAAAGTGATCCGAATTGAATTGTGCGTTCGTCAAGGCGATCGGTGTTGCCTTGGGCAGTAGGGCAGCGTTGAAGATACGGAACATGCCATGGATGGCGGTGCCGAACTTTTGGTCGCCTCCTTGTTCCCAGTTGGCATTGATCACCCGCCACGGCCCGCGATGTCCGAAGCACCAGTAGTTGGCCATCCCGACTCCGGGGCGTTGCATCAGTCGCATCAGAAAGTCGGCGCTGCTGATGGCACCTTGCAGTGACCAGGACTGTGGCCGTTCGTCAGGTTTGCGATAGTTCACCCAGCGTGCATGTTCGTTAACCCAGACGGTGATATCCCGATCCTTGGGACCATACTTGGTGATGTCGTCAATCACTTGATCAACACTTTTAAGACAGGTCGTAACGGAGTAGCCGTCGTAATAGGGATGAATGACAATGCCATCGATTTGATCACCGATTTGCTTGAGTAACGTCTGATGCCACTGAGGCCAATCAGGATTGTGGTTGTACCACGGGGCCGTCTGCGCATGGACGAAAATTTTGATGGTCGGGTCGACCACTTTCATGGCTGTGATGCGTGGCGTGACCAGTTGCAGGTAATCATTGACGCTGTGTTTCTCGCGTTTTTCCTTTTCGGTGTCCGCACGCATGACGTCGACATCCGCCCGTTTTTTGTAGTCGATTTCGTTGCCCATCTCCCAGTAACGGATGTTGTAAGGCGCTGCATGTCCGTTGGCTTTGCGCATGTCTGCCATGGGACCGGTGGTGCTGTTGCAGTAGGCAACGAGGTCAGCCAACTCCTGCGTCGGACGCAGGGGCGAAGCGATGAGTGTTAACGCCGGTGCGTTGGGCAGTGACTGGAAAAAACGCAGGTATTCGTCGAGTCCGGCTTCGGTGCGGTAGTGCGCATTCCACATTTCATGTTCGATGGACTTGCGTTGTGACAGTGGACCGACCGAGTCTTTCCACGGGTATTTGTTGCCCCAGTGAAGTCGCAAGAGATGCAGGTCAAAGGCAGTGATCAGTGGCATCCAGGCCGGGTCCACCTTGCCGAGTTTGGGATTGAAGAACACGGGGATATCTCCCTTGATCCCATGCCAATCCTTGCCGGTCATGTTATGTCCCAGCACGTTGGGTCGGGTGTCGACGGTCTGGTCGAACTGAGGCATTAGCGTGATGCTGCCGCTATTCACTGATTGAGCGGATGCGATGGATGCTGCGATCAGGGGCAACATGATCATGCTGAAAAATGCGTTGCGTGTCATGAATGTTTGAGTCCTTGTTGCGTTTGAATGTGAGGGGCGTTGTGTTGAATCATCGTGCGTTATTTCGCATATTTATTTCAATGCCGGTTTCATTTTGTCATTCCCGCGCAGGCGGGAATCCAGTGGCATTCTGTTGACGCTTGCATACATCACTGGACTGCCGCCTGCGCGGGAGTGACGGATGATGGGCTTGATTCCTTGCACCAATCATTACCGTTTCCAGAAGTGCCGCTTCATCCAATCAGTGTCCGTACTGGCAATGGTTTCGGTGACATCTTCAGGGCGAGCGGTGTCGGTATGTCCATCCCATGCGACATACCAGGCGATATTATTATGTCGAAAATCAATAATCTCCGGGCAGTTCCAATAGATGGGGGCTTCGTCTGCTGGATCGTTGGTGTTGACGTTGGTGAAGTTGTGATCCATGAGGAAAACGATGTCGGAGGGTTTAGCCATTTCCAGGAATTTGTAGGATTCGCCGTAGTACCAGACATGTTTGGAGCCGACCCAGCGTTTGTTGTAGAAGTAGCTGTTGTTGTAACCCCAGTAGGCCTGTGATTGACTGGTTTCGTACTTGAGCAAGGCTTCGGGACACTTGATGATGCCCGCGGATTTGTCATAACCGCCTTGACCTGGCGCGTTGCCATTGATTCCCGACGCTTTGGGTAGATGGCCCGACTTCCACATGACTTGATACCAGGGCATGCCACCACCATAGGCAGGGGGGACCCAGTCTTTTTGGTCTGCCATGTAGCCTGCAGCGCAGAGTGCGACTTGTCTGAGATTCGTTGCACATTGGATGCTCCGCGCCTGTTTGCGTGCCTGCCCCAATGCCGGCAGGAGGATGGCAACCAGCAGTGAGATAATGGAGATGACGACCAGCAGTTCGATGAGCGTAAAAGCGCACGCTGACGAGCGTTTACTCAAATGGGTGGGGTGAATGGGCATGCCAGTGATTCCTTGCATGAGATACCGCTGCCATCATTGCGTGATGGGCAGTCCTGAAAAAGCGTTGTTGTTATGCAATCAACGTGATCACAAACCCGGGGCAGGCCCAAGCGTGATCCCGTCACGAACACAATCATACGTCACAGCCGCCGGCGGTAATTCGACATCCGGTTGCTGAATTTTCTGACAGAGTAATTTCACCGCTTCACGCCCCTCGGAGTATTCAGGGACGATCCACGTATTCAAACCCATGTGTGTATCACCATATGACCCGTGGCCGATGGCAACGATCGACATGTCTGCGGGCACCTTGATTTGCAGCTTCAAAGCCGCCTGCCAAACCGCCATCCCGATGTGAAGTCCGTTGGCAATCACAGCGGTGGGGCGGTCAGATTCGCCAAGCCACTTGATCGAGTATTCCAGACGATGTTTCTCGCCGGTGTTGTCCATGCTGCGAATCTCACGCGGGGACAATCCAGCAGCCTGCATCGTGTCACGGTAACCCGCAGCACGGTCATGGGTGCTGTAATGCACCTGGTGCCAGGACGGATCGATCATGCCCTTGTTATAGTCAGCATAGGCGATCCTGCGATGCCCGAGCTTAAGCAGATTCTCCGTGATCTGTTGTCCCGCACCATAGTCATCGGGGTGTACACAGTCATAGTCATGCTTGGAGTTGAGCCAGATCGCAGGCAGGTGGTACTGCTTGACGTACTGCTGCATCTGCTGGGGAATCTCGGTGTTGTAATTGATCAGCAGGCCGTCCGCCATCCATTGACGAAGTACCTTGGGCAATTCGTCTTCCTGATTGAGTCGATCGTTGGAGAGCCTTGCCATGGTCAGATGCATGTTGCGAGCTTCGAGTTCATCCATGATGCCGTCAACGAGCATCTGGGGTAGGAGATTCAGCCAGGGATTGGCACCGCAGAGAATCGCCGCACTGCCGAAGCGACCTTTGTTCAACGCCCGGGCCGCAGCATTGGGGCGGTAACCGATCTGGGCAGCGGCCTCCTGGACTTTCTCTCGCGTCTCCTGACGGTAGCGATGCCCGCGCGTCCCAAGCACCTGCACAACCGTTGGCACGGATAGCCCGGTCATCTCAGCAATTCGTTTGAGGCTGTCACTTCGTCCCATCATCTCTCCTGTCAAGATCCGATACAGGATACCCGATCTTGCTTGTCATCACGTGATGATCGTAGGTTTCGACTGCGTTGAAGTCAATCATCACGTGATGATTTTGTGTGACAATACGATCAAACTCAGTTCTATCCGTTGCTTAGCCAGCAAACTCGCCGATTAATCCGAATGATTTGCACGACAGACACTTGTCTGGCATCCTATACCCGTCTAGACTTAGCAAAGCCTAGAAAACGTTTTCGTACTCATCATGATGGAGCTTCACGTGTCTCAAACGCGCCCCTTGTCATTGTCTGTCTTCGCTGGTCTGTTACTTGGAGTCCTGCTGCTGGTCAGTGATGCAGCCTTGGCCCAGGTTACCGTCTTTAACCAGACGCTCGTGATCGAGTCGGATCAATCGCAGCCGAAGATCGACATCCAACCGGTGCCGTTTAATAAGGATTGGGCGTTCACCGCGCGTTGGGATGACAACAATCCCAATGCCCTGAACATGCACAAAGCCATGGTCGATATCGGCATCAAGGGCAGCTTCT
>PAIY01000137.1 GCA_002704825.1 Phycisphaeraceae bacterium | reverse complement strand
CCCGGGCAATCGCCCCCGCCGGTGAGGACGCCGATTCGTTTGATGGATTGTTTTTTCACAGGTTAGGTGCTCCCTTGAAGGTGCAAAATGAAGATAAAACTATTAAAATCTCTCTTGGTGTTGTTTTATGTTACAAGTTAGTCATAATATCGTCACATTGTTAAACGTGACTTTTTATTGAGTGGAAGTAGCGTCAAAAGGATATCCCGCTTTTTTACGCGTACAGGATACAACTGATGATTTATTCAAATGCATGTGCTTACGCCATCCGCGCTCTGACGCGGCTGACCATGGTTCGCCCCGACGGGTACGTTCTTCTGGACGAACTCTGCGAAGGTACGGACCTGCCGCGTCACTTCGTGGCCAAGATTTTCCAGGACCTCGTCCGCAACGGTCTGCTGGTTTCAGCCAAAGGTCGTGGGGGTGGTTTTGCCCTGGCACGTCCGCCGCAGGACATTCCCCTGATCGACATCATGTCCATCATCGACTCCAAGGATGATCTGGATAGCTGCGTGGTCGGCATGGCCAAGTGTGATGACGATCAGCCCTGCCCGCAACACGAGGAATGGAAGAACCTGCGTGGCGAAATCCGCAAGTTCCTTGAAGAGACCAACCTCAAGACCATGGCTGACACCTTGAACAACAAGATGCAGATCATTGGTGAGCCAGCTCCGATCTTCAAGAGCAAGTCCAAGCCGGTCAAGTACAACGCACCGAGCAACTGATTTTAAGATTTGATCGACATGCGAACCTTGGGAACCCCTCATGCCCCAGTCAAGCGAAAATGATCCGGTCGTATTGGTGAGTTTACCCTCCGAGCCGCAGGCAGCGATTCTGGTTGCCGCTTTGGAAGGCGAGGGAATCCGCGCCGAGATGTGGGGCGTGTTGACCTCCGGTTTTCGGGCGGACGCGCCAGGCGATGTGAAAGTCCTGGTCATGCCCCAAGACCTCGAGCGTGCACGTGAAGTTCTCAACGAGCATGAAAACGGTGAGTGAAACAAGACCGATACCACTAAAATTAATTTGATCTTTCAAGGCCAAAGCCCATCGACTGATGACGCTTTGGCCTTTTTCCTAAGGGGATTGATATGGATGACTGGTTGACATTTCGGAAAATGATCACGCCGTTTTTTGTCCAATTCATTTTCTGGATTGGTGTGCTGGCTTGTGTACTCACAGGTGCCGTCCAATTGTTCAATGGCATCAAGTATTACGATGGCTATATGCCAATCGTATTCGCGCTTTTGTTTCTGCTTGCAGGACCTGTCGTGGTGCGACTGTATTGCGAAATGATCGTGGTGATTTTTTCGATCAACAGCACGCTGACGGATATTCTCAAACAACTCAAAGGCAAAGCAGAGTGATGCACTTTTTTAATGCTCGATCACTTTGCATGCATCACATCTCACATAACAGCGATGTCTGCACTGCTTGGCTTTCTTAATCTCTGTTGTGGATATTGATTCACTCATCAGGCGAGCCGCGTCGTGTCGATGCGGGGTTGAGCGAAGCTCAAATGACGAACACCATCGCAAACCATTTCGTTTCGTCACGATGTTGCATCATGCAATCATGAGCCGCGCACGCAGTAAGCGGTTGCCTTGGTGACATGCGATACCAATTTCAGTCAAAACGCGTGCTTGCCATTCATGAGCACCGGGTGTTAACCCGGTGCCAGTTGTGCATCCGTTATAGCAGTTCAAATAATTAAACTCCATGCCATCGTATTTTCGTCATTCCCGCGCAGGCGGGAATCCAGTGGCATGCAGTAGAAAATTGCAGATTCCACTGGACTCCCGCCTTCGCGGGAGTGACGAAGGGTGGAGATTAATTCTTTGCATCGCTCTATTCACATGAGTTTGACATTGCAAACCGTGATACAAATCTCGCAATGCACACAACATAATAGCTGCATCACTGCGTGATGCTGTTTGAGCTTTGCTCAAAAAAAATCGTGTGTTCGTGAAGTGACGCATCAGCAAATGCCTGAGTTGCTTCGCTATGCTCAAAAAATCACAGGTGAAATGTCATTCGATCACGAAGGCACACACGAACTTTTACGGGAGACTTCCGGCTTCAAGATTGGTAACGCTGTGTCATCGACACGATAGGCCTGCGCTTCACCACCTTCAGCTTCGTAGAGTTTATTGCCTTCGACTTCAAAGCCGGCTTCGCGGATCATGCGATAGGTGTTGGCCATGTCGCTGCCACGCGTGGTGAGATACCCATCGACGAACAATGAGTTGGCGGGCCAGAATGCCAGGGGTTGCAGCGCTTTGAGATGACCTTCACGACCCGCTGCTGCGCGAATCTCCGCGGTTGGATTGATCAGACGCAGCAGACACAACGCACGCAGACATTTCTCCGGCGTGAGGGTGTGATCCGAGTACATCGGGTTACCTTCAATCGGGATCAGGAAGTTCACCGGGATTGAAGGCACTTCCAACTCGCGGAGTTTCATCGCCACGTCGATGATGTCATCGGTGGTTTCGTTCATACCCACGATCAGACCGCTGCATGAACTCATGCCCGCCTTCTTGGCTGCGACGATGGTGTTCACGCGGTCCTGATAGGTATGCGTCGTGCAGATGTCTTTGTACATCCGTTCGGACGTGTTGAGGTTGTGGTTGAGTCGATCCAAACCGGCGTCAGCAAGAATCTGAGCTTTCTGATCGTCGATCAAACCCACACTCAAACAGACTTCCACGGGGTACTTGTCTTTGACACCTTTGATGAGGCCTGCGAGTTTTTTGGTTCGCTCCATCGACGGGCCACGACCTGAGAGCACCATGCAGTACCGTGATGCGCCGTTCTTGGCAGCTTGCTCGGCTTCGGCAAAGATCTGCTCGTCGGTCTTCATCGGATAGGCTTCGATCGGAGCGTCCGAGTCCTTGGATTGCGAGCAGTAGCCACAGTCTTCCTGGCATCGCCCGTTCTGCACGTTGTTGAGAATGTGTACTTTGACCTTGCGCCCAAAGACCTTCTCACGCGGGACATACGCGGCCTGGAGTAATGCCAGAAGTTGGACGTCATCGCCATCCATGATCCAACGACACGTTTCACGGGACGGTGCCAAACCGGCAAGGGCATCATCAACCAGGTGGGTATAGCGCTGAAACATCATGGCGGACTCCTGTGGCAAAACGGCTATTGTAGCAGCCGAGTCTTTTTTTCACCATGTTGGTTGTCAGATTCAGTGAAGGAACTTCAGAAGTCTGAAAAACTGATGATGTTGATGTGAATTACCTGCTGCAGCAAAGAGCACCAGCAATACGAATAAAAAAAACAGTAGGCTCGCCAAGCCGTAAAAAAAGCTACCGACGATTGATTTACGGTTGAGTTTATCAGCACACCGAGCGCAATACAGGCTACCAGGTATGGTACTGGCGGCTTTGCAGCAGATACACGACGCATTGGGTTTGATCGGTTTGCGGTTGGTTTGTGTTTGCTCAACGGACGGTGCAAAGACATCGACCGCATTTTTGCAGTTTGGACAACGACCATCCCGCTTTGGAATCACTTTTGATTGGCAGAATTGACAGGTACGAAACATGGCCATGATGTGCTCCCGGATAACAAGACATGTTGAGCTGCGCTCAATCGCGCGGTG
This sequence comes from Phycisphaeraceae bacterium, assembly GCA_002704825.1. Taxonomy (GTDB): domain Bacteria; phylum Planctomycetota; class Phycisphaerae; order Phycisphaerales; family Phycisphaeraceae; genus UBA7800. The sequence goes on along the minus strand of PAIY01000137.1, from coordinate 41,861 downwards.
ACACACCGCGGCTCGCCTGAGTTGAAAGATAAAATTTCTTCTCTCTAACTCTGAGTGCTCTGCGTCTTGCGGTGAAAATTGCCTTGAATCGAATCAACAGAAAACTCAGCCTTCGCTGCCCTGGGTGAACATTTGTTCGACCGCGTTGACCTGTTGGGCGAAGACGGCTTCGATGCTCATGCGTTGTTCGACGGTGCGGATCGAGTGCATCACGGTGGTGTGATCGCGGCCACCGAAGTAGCCCCCGATTTCCTCGAGGCTGAAGCGTGTGTGTTTGCGGGCAAGCCACATGCATATCTGGCGGGGCTCGGTGATGGATTTGTGACGACGCTTGGATTGCAGATCACCAAGGCGGACGTTGTAGTACCGCGTCACCGCATCAATGATGACCTGCAGGGTGATTTGTGTTTTGCCTGCCACCGGTTCCTGTTCACCGAGTGCTTTGCGGGCCAGGGCAAGGTCGATCTGCTTGTTCTGCAGGGCTGCATGTCCCTGGATGGTGGTGATCGCACCTTCCATCTCGCGGGCGTTGGAGTCGATGCGTGTTGCGATGTAGCAAATCACGTCATCGGAAATCTCAAGGCCACGCACCTGTGCTTTGGCGCGGACAATGGCCAAGCGTGTTTCGTAATCAGGTTTGGCAACGCTGGTCACCAACCCCCAACCAAAGCGGCTGACCAAACGTTCTTCAAGTTGCGGGATTTCAGACGGTGCACGGTCGGATGAGAGCACGATCTGTTTGGAGTTCTGATACAGCGCGTTGAACGTGTGGAAGAACTCTTCCTGCGAGCGATCACGATTGGTCAAAAACTGAATGTCATCAATGACCAGCAGGTCCACGTGACGATAGCGATCACGGAATGTGGACATCTGCCCCTTTTGTACGCAGTCAAGAAACTGATTGACGAACGTTTCACAGGACAGATAACAAATTCGCGCGCCGGGATTGTCATAAAGGACTTTCTGGCAGATGGCCTGAAGCAGGTGCGTTTTGCCAAGGCCGACGCCGCCGTGAATGAACAGTGGGTTGTAGGCATTGCCCAACTGGTTGGCAACAGCGGTTGCTGCAGCGTACGCCAAGTCGTTACCCGGGCCGGTGACGAAGTTTTCAAAGCTGTAGTCAGGGCTGAGCACCTGTTCGTCTTCAAAGACGGCATGGGCGTTTGAATGCGGTGATGCGGATTCAATGGTTCGCGAGGGGGCAGGAGTGGGTTGGGAAGGCGTAGCGGATGTCTGAATGGTTGACGCAGAAGCGGTTGGTGCAGCAGCTTCGCGGACGGTCATCTGCGAGGGCATGGCATCGGGTGTGACAAACTGCACTGCGACCAATGCGCCGGTTGCTGCCTGGGCTGCTTCGTTGAATTGTTCACGACACTGGCGTTGAAGATAGTTTTTCTGGATCGCGTTGTCAGTGTGAATGGTCAGTAAACCACCTTCAAGACCGACAGGTTCCAGGTCGTCAAACCATTGCCTGCAAATCGGAGCGTGACGTTTGCGCAAGTGATCTATCATGTCGCGCCATAGCGCGGAGTCGAGTTTCGTCATAGCATCCCAACCTGATGCGTTAAAAAATGTCCGTACCAAAACCCCTGGCCGGAAATCAATCGGAGATCAATGTCATCCCTGACACCCTCCATCGTCAACCGATGAAATGTTCTACAAATCCACCAAGTGATACACAATAAGGCGCGGATTGTCTCGTGTCAATGAAGTAAAAATAACCCAGTAAAAACAGTATGTTTCGCTTGACAGGATTCGTCAAATGTAGTTGGGCAAAACACAGCGAACCTGATCGCGATTCACCGGTTCAAAGGATTGACAGGCGTGTTTGATTGGGGTGATCAAAGTCTTGATGGCGCTTGACGGATCACAGGAATTGCCAATTCATGTGATACACGCAGTATGCCCAGAGCAAGGCGTTGGTCAGACCGTGCGCCCAGACGATTGGCCCCAGTCCTTTGTCACGGGTCAGACGCAGGACAGCAATGTAAATCAAACTGCAGACCACCGCGCCGGGCCAATCGCGCATGCCATGTCCGATGGTGAAGATGAACGTCGAAAGCACAATGCCGGTGATGCTGATCACACCCAGCGGGGTTTGGTTGAACATCCGCGCAAAGGGTTGGTCATGTGCGTCGGCACGCTTGGCAATCGACGTATGCATCAACCAATCGCCAATCACCGGCAGGTCCTGTCCCCATTGCACGATCCCCACCACGAACTGCTTGAAGCTGTGAAAACTCCGAAGCAGCAGCGACCGTACAAATAACTCTTCAAACAACGGCACCAGCAAACTCATGCCCACGAAACGCAGCCCCAAACTCACCCAGCGAATCGTCGGTGACATCCGATCAAACAAATGATCCGGCCCCTCAGCGGGTGGTGCAAAACGCTCGGGGAATATCTTGGTCATCCACAACCCAAGCCCAATCCAGATCGCGCACACAGCGAAGCCGGCAGGGATAGCAAGCCAGTGAAACTTCAGATTCAGTTCCGGTGTAAATCGACGGTAACGCCAAAGCAAGCCGCCGACGATCAGGCATTGGATGCTGTAGAGAATCGGGTACACATCGGGCATGCGATCCGTTGCCAACGCGATCAACGGCAGCAGTGCGACATAAATCACATAAGGCACCAGCCGCGGATGCCAGGGGTGATCTGCCATCCATGCATCGAGTCCTCTGGTATGGGTCGTGTCAGGCGGTTGATTCATGCGTCGTTGGTGCTCGCGTTAAACCCGGAAGTTGCTTGACGCATTATGCATACTTCGCGTGTGTTTTGAAACCGTGACAACGACCAGAATGTCGGATCATCATCAAAAACCCGCGCCCAACGTCGGGCACGGGTTCACATTGATCAGTTGTGGTTGGCCTATGGTTTAATGCAGATTGAAGTTGTTGATGTCTTTGTCGTTAGACAGGTCGGTGATGTTTTCGATGATCGCCTCGGCTCGGTAGAACTTGACGTGGCCGTCGGCAAAGAGGATGGGGGTACCGATGCCTTTATGACGCCAGATGTCGAATTGGGTGGTCACGCCGACATTGGCCACGCTGCTCAGATGCCAGTCGGTGGCATGTGAGACATGGATTTTAATCGAGGGTTGGGGGATGGCCAGGAAAGGTCTTGGATCGCCCCATTGGTAGGGATTGCCCCAGCCGGAGATTTCGGTCATATAGATGGATTCAGCGAGCATGTCCCCGCCCCATGGCGATGCGTTCTCATTGTTGAACGGGCAGGTCCAGATATTGTTGGCCATGATTTCGTATTTCTGTTTATAGGCTCCCCACCAGGAGTCCGACGACTTTTCACCGGCCCATTCTGCCATGCCGGTGTACGGGCCGATGCAGTTCCACATGCCATAGCTCTTGGCGGTCTTCCAGGGGTTGGTTGATCGGTTCTGATTCAGCGGTGGCAGATAGTCCTTGTTATCCGCCATGTACATGGCAAAGCCCAGGCCGATCTGTTTCATGCCTGACATGCACTTGTTGGTCCAGGCTGCCTGTCGCGCTTTACCCAGTGCAGGCAAGAGAATGGAGATCAGCAACGCAACAATGGAGATCACCACCAACAGTTCAATGAGAGTGAATGCAGAATGTTTGGTTTGGATTTTCATAGTCATATTCCTTAAAGGATGACATTTACTTGCGGGTCAAATCCACTTATCTCAGATTAAAGTTGCCAATATCTTTATCGTCGGCCAGGTCCGTGAGGTTATTGATGACCGCATCGGGGCTGTAGAACGTGACATGTCCATCGGCAAAGGAGACCGGGGTGCCATCATCGTGTCGCCACAGGTCAAAGGCAGCGGTCGACCCGACATACGAGCGACGACTCAGGTGATAGCTGCCGGTGGTATGGGCGATATGCACTTTGATTGAAGGCTGGGGGATGTCCGGGAAAAATCGCGGGTCGGCCCACTGTCGAGCGTCCCAGCCCGAGACTTTGGTCATGTAAACCGATTCGCCATAGGTGTCATTAAAGGGATGCGAGTTGGGCTCATTGAACTGGCAGGCCCAGATGGTCCGGGCAAACTTTTCGTATTTCTGTTTGTAGGCGCCCCAGTAGGAGTTGGAGGACTTTTCACCACCCCATTGTTCAACGCCGGTGTACGGGCCGATGCAATTCCACATGCCGTATTGTTTTGAGGTTTTCCAGGGCTTGTTGGATTTCTCCTGGTTGACCGGTGGCATGTAATCCTGAAAGTCGGTCATGTACATCACAAAGCCGATGCTGATCTGTTTGAGATTGGACATGCATTTGGAGGTGTAGGCCGCCTTACGCGCCTGCCCCAACGCAGGGAGTAAAATGGCAATGAGTAAAGCCACAATGGAAATCACAACCAGTAACTCGATGAGCGTAAAACCTGTTGAGTGCGCTTTCATTGAGATGCCTCCGAAGGCGTTGTTTCGGGGGAAGTCTCCAACAGTCCTAATTGACTGAGTAATTCGTCTGTTTTATCTGCCAATCGCTTTTTGATCCCGCATGTCTGACGGACATGCAGATACAACGGGGGACTCTGCGTGGATTGGTCGGTCTTGTTTTTCGCCAAGGCCAGGGCGTGTCGTAACAACCAGTGGGCGACATATTCATACCGTGTGTAAAACGAACTGAGCGGTGGGTCCGAATGCAGGGCAGCTTCGGTGTCGTTGTAGCCGAGAATCGCAAAGTCGTCCGGGGCGCTGCGCCCGAGTTTGTGCATGGCGGTGAGCAATCGGATCGCATGCGTATCGTCATAGGCAATGATCGCCAGGTCCGGGCAAAGGCCTTGGAGTTCGGCCGCGAGCTTGTCCATGGCCGCCGAGCCGGATTTGACCAGGTGACTGCGGAAATCAGCAATCCCATGGCGACAGACCACGTTGGTGTAACCCATCATCTTCCGTTGGAGGATCGTGTCTTCCGGACTCACCGGGCCGACAAAGGCGATCTGCTTGTAACCGAGCTCACTGAAATAAGCCCCTGCCGACTCCACGCATTGCTGCGTCGTCTGGCCAAAGAGTGTCGGACGCTCAAAGCAGTATTCTTCCAATCCCGGCAACAACACCGGCACGCAAATCGGCAAAGCCGACCGCTTGACCAGCTTCGCCAACTCATCGGATTGCTCCCAGGGCAGCCAGGGCACGATCACGCTGGCGCAGCCTTCGCGGGTCAGTTCGTTGATCTGGGTATCGGCTTGACGGGCGAACTGGTCCACCATCTTGGTCACCAGGTTCACGCTACGCTGACGCGCCTCTTCGGTGAGCAGGCCTGCAATCCGCAAGCCGTAGGCATCACCCTTGGCATGAAGCAGCAGTCCAACCCGATCCTGCTGGCCGGCAGTGGTGTTACGCGATGCGTCGGCGACAAACGTGCCACTCCCCGTCCGTTTGACCACGCGACCTTCCTGACTCAGCAGGTTCAATGCCTTGCGAACCGTCAGAAAGCTGCAGCCCAGTTGTGATGCCAAATCCCGTTCGGACGGCAGCTTATCGCCACTGTCGAGCGTCTGGATCAGCTGGTCAAGGTGGTCCTTGATCAACATATACTTGAGTTGGGGGGTGGAACTGATAAGCGACATATGAATACAATAGGACTAGCATAGCACAAAGTCAATGCTATGGTGTTGCAATTGTTTTGAGATGCAACTGTCTCTTTGTTTCTAAGGCCGAATACCGTCTTTGGCTGTCTTGGGATCGGGTGATGGACCGGGAAGTCAAATCGATTCGTAACTCAAAATATAACATCTAGAAAGGGGATTTTGAGATGGCAAGTTCCACGCGTCTTCGGCGGTCAATGCGTTGGTCAGACCCTCCTGGACAGAGATGATTCTGTTGGCAAATGTTTCTCAAATCCAACTGAACAGTATAGCAATAACATATCGCATTCCGCAGACCCATCTTGGCCAATGTATTTGAACATGTGTTCTAATTTAAGGCCAAACACTGGTGGTTATCAGGACTAAACCAAAGCGGTATGAATTTATAAGTTGAACCATATTCAGTACTAAGATATCAACACGATTTCCACGTCCAAAACTTTACTACTTGCGTTGGGGGTGTTTGGTCGATACCGTCTGTGCTTGGCCGTACATTGTGGGGGTCAGTACTTGCAGGGGCAATCAATGGATCAAATGCTAAGCAAACTCGGAAAACTCATGGCCTGGGGCAGCGTTGTGGCAATCGGCGTTGTTACCACCGGTCTTGCGATCTGGTTGATCCGTGAGCCCCAAATCACAGAAGGCACGCAATGGACCGGCTTGATTCGTCATCCGGGTATCATCATTGCAGCAGCGGCCATTGCCATCCTCCCGTGGTGGGCCATGGTCTTTTGTGCCTTGGATGCCGATCAGCAACGTTCATCCCAGTCAGGAAACAAGGGTCCAGTGGACTGGCTGAATGTCATGTTGGCTGATCGCAACCGACGTCACCGTAAATGGTGAGCATCCGCTTCTTTGACTTTCGAATTTTGCTGTATGGGGGGGCCTGTGCAGCAAAATTCGAATTTCATTTTCATCCGGGTCTAACCTAATTTCATATGGCTATCCGGACGATGACATATTGTGAGGATATGTCATGACGGCAATGCAAATGGATAACAGTCCACGTATCGGCAAAGCGGTTCAGTACTTGCGGGAATCTTTGAGTATCCCCAGCAAAGTCGAATGGATCGAAAAGGCGGTCGATCACCTTGTCCCGCCCACACAGATGTGGGGCATTTGTGACGAAGATCGCGCTTCACGTCTGACTATCGTCCTCACTGAGGCTTTGACCAACGCCGTCGTCCATGGCAATCTTGGCATCAGTTCCGAGCTCAAAGAAGATGGCGACGCCTTTGCCATTGAACTCTCAAAGCGATCCAGCCAACCCGACCTGGCTGCCAAACCTGTTCTGATTGATTCTGAATACGACGGCAACACCGTCACCTGGACCATCACTGACCAGGGCAATGGCTTTGATGTCGAATCCTTCCTTGCCAAACTCGATGATGACGGCCCGGATTTGGATTTACTCTCCGGCCGCGGTGTCATGCTTATCCGTGCCTTTGTGGATGAAGTCTCCTGGGACCTGGAGGGGCGTCAGATTCGCTTTGCCATGAACCGCCCGGGAGCCGAACGTCGCCAGCAACGCCGCCTGCAAACCCATCAGCCGGTCCGTGTCGCTCATTATGCAGACAACGGCAAGGTCGACTGGGGCAAGGCGCTCGACGCCCTCACACTCGACTTGTCCTCCGGCGGTGCAAGCATGCTTCACCCGCCCGTGGAAAATGCCACGCGCCTGATGATCGAAATCAACGGGCCTGAAGGCAAGATGTACATCCCCGCCGAAGTCTGCCGCACGCAGACCGTCGATGAAAACATGGTCCAGATCGGTTGTCGTTTCCTGGCGCCCGGACCGGATCAACAAGGCGTGTACACCACCTTGGCTCAGCAGATCAAGGCATTGGAAAAACTCATCGCCCAACTCGAAAAGGTGCAGGACTCGGAAACCTTCGCTTCCATGCGGTCTCACGCCCGTGCCGTCTTCACCGACCCGGTCATGATCGACACCCTCAATGGCGAAAAACTCCGCAAAGCCGTCGGCAGAGACCTCTCCAAGGGGGGTGTCTCGTTCATCGGCCAGTTTGAGCTCAAACGCGGTACGCAAATCGGCATCACCCTCCAACATGGTGATGAACAACCCATCCGCGTGCTCGGTGTCATCAAACGCTGCAACCGACTGACCGGGAATCATTACGACTATGGTGTGAAATTTATTTGACCAGAAAGGCAGAGGGATTAGCCATTGGGGTTTTGGGATTAGAAAAAGACAATAAAAACAACTTTAACTTGTACTGCCTTGCCCTAATCACCAATCCCTAATCCCTGAACACAATGATTGACGCATCCCTGTTAGTTCTCAATGCCGCAGCCGGCTCGGAAGACTCCGAGAAGCTTGTGCATGCCGTCGTCGAACATTGGCCTCAAAAGCATAAACCCGATGTGCAGTTCATCACACCCGCGGATTTACTCGGTCGCCAGATCACCGACGATGCCGCTGCCGTGTGGCTGCTGGCTGATAATGATCCGGTGTCGATGCTTGCCGCCATTGAGCATTTGCGCTTGCCGATCCTGCTCACCGATTTATCCGATGCCAAAATTGATAAGCCGCTGGGTTCGATGGTGTATGGGCGTAACGTCTCCATCCCCGCCGATGCCGCACCCGCCGAAATTCGCGCGGTGGTTGAAAGCACACTCGGTCAGGCCTGCAACATCGATGAACTCAACCAGGAGTTGGGCATCGCTCAGCGTCTGCAAAAATCCCTGATGAACCAGGTCGAAACGCTGGATCAGGAAATGCAACTTGCTGCCAAGATGCAGAAGCTCTTCCTGCCGCGTAAACTCCCGGATATCCCCGGGCTCAAGTTCAACGTGCTGTTTCAGCCTGCGTTTTACGTCTCCGGTGACATCTACGATATTCAGCAGATCACCGAACATGACGTGACCTTTTTCATCGCCGATGCCGTCGGCCATGGTGCGCCCGCAGCCTTGATGACCATGTTCATCAAGCAGGGCATGAAACTGTCGGAAACCATTGATGGCAAGGAACACGTCATCTCCCCCGACCAGATCCTCACCAAGCTCAACAGTGACATCATGAGTCGGGACCTGGATACCTTTAACTTTGCCACCGTCTGTATCGGTACCTACAACACGCAGACCCGCGTTCTGCGCATGGCACACTCCATCCATCCTGCACCCATCCTGCTTAAGCACGATGACACCATCCAGGAGATCGAACTGGAAGGCCCCATGCTCGGTATCTGTGATGATGAACCCTTTGAACTCAAGACGTTGACACTGGAAAAAGGCGATCGCCTGCTCATCCACAGTGACGGTTTTGAGTTGGCCTTCGGCAACCCCGAAGAACCCATGAATCCGCAGTACATCGAACATCTCCATGCCATGGCACACGGCACGCAGGAACAAGCCATCGAACTGCTCAAAGGCAAACTCGACAACCAGACCGGCTCGATCAATCAACTCGACGACCTGACCGTCATGATGATCGATGTGACCGAGTAAGTTGTTTAACGCATCACGTGATGTTGTGATCTGTGTCGTTAATGCGACGTCGATAAACAGCTTCGCTGTTTCAGCATCACGCAGTGATGCAGCTATTGACTGACGATGCGAAATTTCTCACGAAAAAATAGCTGCGACACACAATAGAAAAGCCGTGACTCTCCCGAGTCACGGGTTGCCTTGATGTTCACGTTACATTTTTCACAGTGAACCCACCCATGCCGCAGGAGCGACACGGCTTTTGATCAATCAATCAAACTCACGAGTTGACCTGTTCGGGTTTCCACGCCCATGCACCGATGCACAGTAGCAGCCAGCCGACGATCAGCGACACGCCGCCGATGGGGGTGATCGCTCCCAACCATGTTTTGCCGGTGAGGACCATGGTGTACAGCGAGCCGGAGAAGATGAGGATGCCTGCTGCAAAGAACCAGCCCGCCAGGACGACGGTGTTTTTGCGCAGTCTTGCTGAAGCCAGCGCGGTCCCGAAGATCGCCAGCGTATGGATCAGGTGATAGAACACGCCTGTGTTCCAGTTGGCGAGCATTTTTTCCGAGACCTGTTCTTTGAGTCCATGCGCACCGAACGCCCCAAGGATCACACCGAGCATGCCAAAGACCGCAGCGAGGATAAGCAGTTTTCTTGCCATAGTCAGGACATCATCAGTCAAAGCCGGTGTGTTGGCAAGTTTTCAGAGAGTTCTGTTCAAATGCACAGACGCGCAAGCTGTCAGCTTGCGGCTATTGAATAAAGTCCTTACATCGTCGTCGTATTGATTGTAATAGCTGCATCACGGCGTGATGCTGAAACTACGAAGCAGTTTTGTGATGATCTCACTAAACAGAATCAGACCCCGCTTTGATATCCGTAGGTTTGGGATTAACGCGAAGGCGCGAAGAGCGCGAAGGCCACGAAGCCAAGGCAATTTTCTGTTTGTTGTTTCAACCAAGAGCCGCGCACGCAGTAAGCGGTTGTCTTGATTAATGGCAATGATGAACAAGGCAACCGCTTACTGCGTGCGCGGCTCTTGGGGACGGCAGATCAAAACAATCAGTTCAAGAAAATGTCTTTTCTTCGTGCTCTTCGCGCCTTCGTGTTAAAAACAAAACCGTCCTGCATGCCTTGGAGGCATATACATAAACAGGTTCAGCCCCAGTTGCGCTATTCTGCACTTGCCAATATGGGGTCAGACCCCGTTGTACTATCCTGAACAAGGCCAAGCCTGGTTGGCTATTCCGATATACCAGTACAATCACATGGTTTCGTATGAAACCCATTCGCTTGTCACCAAGCCACATGATGTACATTTGATACGCATGCTAAACCATGCAAAAGCATCAGGCCATTGATCTTGGTTAAACATACCTTCAGACTCTTCAATGAAATCCTGTTTACCTGCGGTTTGAATTTGTATGCAAGCTTGATGTGGTGTTTTGCCACATGTTAAACAATGCCATTTAGTCAACTCGGGGCGGGGAATAATGGCTTGTTCCTTATCATGACAGACAAACCCCTCCCAACCATGAAAATCTTTATCAAGCAAAAGGTGTTCTCGGGAACACTGAGTACATCGCGCTCGGATCAAAAAGAAAAATACTGAATCGATCTCTGCTACGACAGGTATTTTTGATCCATTGTATTCAGTTGTTTGACCGGGATAAAAAAGCTCGAACATGTTTGAGCCGCAAGGGCAATCCACATCTGCTTCCAGTGGCGATTCATCAATGACCGTATCTTTACGTGTTACACATTTCGTTAAATGTGATGGCGTTGGCATCATCAGTATTGTCCAACCTTTTTGTTCTCTCGCGCAGCGATAACTCTCCCGCACGTTAACCCGAAATGTATTGCATCTGTCGGACAATCCAACGGCGATGCGTTTAGCTCATGTATTCCTGGAACATCGGCGTGGACAGGTAGCGTTCGCCGCAGGAGCAGGCGACGGTGACGATGTTTTTGCCTGCGAACTCGGGTAATTGTGCGACGCGCAGGGCGGCGGTGACATTGGCGCCGGTGCTGATGCCACCGAACAAACCTTCTACCTTGGCAAGGCGACGGGCCATCTCGAAGGCTTCGTCGTTGGTCACGAGTTGGACTGCGTCGACGATGGACAGATCACAGTTCTTGGGGACAAAGCCTGCACCGATCCCCTGAATCTTGTGCGGGCCGGGTTTGACTTCCTGACCTTCGCGGGTCTGGGTGATGACGGGGGAATCGACCGGCTCGACGGCAATGGCTTTGAAGTCGGGGCGGTGAGCTTTGATGTAACGCGAGACGCCGGTGATCGTGCCGCCCGTCCCCACGCCGGAGACGAAGGCATCGACTTCACCTGCCAGGTCGGTGTAGATTTCCGGGCCGGTGGTCGCTTCGTGAATCGCGGGGTTGGCCGGATTTTCGAATTGCTGGGGCATCCAGGCGTTGGACTGAGCTTCGACCATCTTGGCGGCTTCTTCGATGGCAGCTTTCATGCCACCGGCAGCGGGGGTCAAGACCAGGTCCGCACCCAATGCACGCAGCAGGGCGCGACGTTCGACACTCATGGACTCAGGCATCGTCAACGTGAGCTTGTAACCCTTGGCAGCACAGACAAAGGCCAGTGCGATGCCGGTGTTACCGCTGGTGGGTTCGATGATGTGCGTACCGTCTTTGATCAGGCCGGACTTCTCAGCATCTTCGATCATGGCGCGGCCGATGCGGTCTTTGACGCTACTCATTGGATTGAAATACTCAACCTTCACGTAGACGTTGGCAGCACCTTCGGGGACCACCCGGTTGAGCTTAACCAGGGGGGTGTCGTAGGTGGTTTGGATCATATTGCTGTATGTGTGTCCTCGTCCGGCTGTCATGGCGGTCTCCGATCTTTGCTCTGGACGTTTCGATTCAGTCAAGTGTTAGAGTAAATACTGTATCGGAGCAGGTTATTCCGGGCAAGGTTCAAAATCGATCGTTGGGGAATGTCTGTGATCAACACAAAAGCGGTGGCTCTCCTGAGTCATCGGTTCAATGGTCATATTGGTTGTGAATGCGACCCGTGCCACGGGAGTGACACAGCTTTGGGGGGAGATGACGATGACTCACTTAGCAGCTTCATGGGCGCGCTTGACGAACTGTCGCATGGCGTCGGCAACCGTGGTCGGATCATCGAGCATGACCCAGTAACCGGCGTCCTTGACCAGTGAAATGTGCAATTCATCAATCTTGGAGAGATTCAACTGGCGATGCCAACCGGCGTCGTCGGAGAGGTTGGGCAGTTGCTGTCCCTGATCGCCGACAATCATGTGGATGGGGATATCCAATTCGCCGATCCAGTCCGAGGCGTCATAGGCACGTTGGGTCGCATTGAACGACTCGCGGAATGTGCTATGCGCGTTAAGCCAGGCTGCATGATCGCGGCGGCGGGACTCAAAGGCATCCAGCGCCTCACCCGCCAACTGCACCGGGCGACGGTACTTCTTGGCAGCGGTCTTGTTCTGGGCATCGAGATTGACGTAGCCTTCGACCATGCTCACGCCAAGAACCTGGCCGAAGTGACGTTGCGCGTGATGCAGGGCAACCAGGGCGCCCGAGCCATGCCCGACAGCCACGTGGATGCCGACCCCAAGCTGGGATAGCGACCAGTCGATGACAGGTTGAAGGTCTGCTGCAAAGTCGAATCGGATGTCCGGCCATTGTGTTTCACTGCGACCGGGCAAATCCAGCCCAACGACCAGGTGATCCTGAGCCAGGTTTTCACAGACGTCAGTGAAGTCAGCGACGGAGCCCCCATTGCCGGGGAAAATGACAATGGCCGGACCATTGCCGCCGATGACAGCGTGGACTTGCCTTCCCGGACCAAATTCTACGTATCGACTCTCAAGCACAGATGTATCTCTTCCAACATGTGCAGAAATGTCGGCGGACCCCAATGATGTCTGCCAAAGCAACACATGATACAAAAACTCATCGACTTGGGGGGTGGTTGGGGTCATTTCACGGTGTGAAAGATGCATTTATTGCACACGAACAGAACACGCAGGCGTGATAAAAGGTTTACTTGGATGATCAGAAATATTGACGTGTGTCGGTGAGGTGATGGGATGGCTGGTCTCTGTATATGTCATCAAGGCAACCCCTGCCGCGGGAGCGACACGGCTTTGGAACCAACATCACCCAACATTGGCCAGCATGCGGATATACTGGTAATCTGTCACGCGTAGCAACATGGAGCGGATCACTTGAACGAATGGCCCTATTATTCACCACCTCAGGATGCCCCTGCCGATCACAATGGCGAGGCGTCTTCTCATCACGATCATGCCTCTTCGCAGCACGAAGACAACCCGGCAGATGATCCGGCGGTCGATGATCAAGTGACCGATGAGATGCCTGAAGACACCGGCAATGATCCGGTTCCCGTTGCACCCTTTATCCCTGCACCCAATCGCCCCAGTCAGACGCGCATCATTGCCATGATGAACCAGAAGGGTGGCGTCGGCAAGACCACGACCGCAGCCAATCTCGCTGCTGCTTTGGTCATGGAAGGCATGCGCGTGCTCACCATCGACATGGACCCGCAGGCCCACCTGTCACTGAGTTTCGGCGTGGAGATCGATGAGGAAAGCTACTCGCTTTACGATTTGCTTTCGGATGACGAACTCGATGCCAACGATGTGATCTGCGAAATCTACCCCGGCCTGACGCTGCTTCCCTCGGAAGTGAATCTGGCAGGCATCGAAGGGGAGTTGGCGCCCAAGGTGATCACCGGCCAGGCCCAGCGCGTGCTCAAGGACAAGCTCGCAGCCGTCCTCAGCGATGAGAACCCGGAAAAGCCCGACTTTGTCATCATCGACTGCCCGCCGTCACTGGGTTTATTAACCATCAACGCATTGACGTTGGCCAACGAAGTCATCGTCCCCATGCAGGCTCACTTCCTTGCCTTGCAGGGTCTGAGCAAGTTGCTTGAAACCGTCCAACTCATCCGTAACGGCTTTAATGCCCATCTCACCGTCTCGGGGATCATCCTGTGTATGCATGATGCGCAGACGATTCTGGCAGGTGAAGTCGTCGGAGACCTGCAGGCTTTCCTGGAAGGTTCACGCGAAGCCAAAGTGCCCTGGCAGAACGCGGTCATCTATCAGCCCTACATCCGGCGCAACATCAAACTCGCTGAAAGTCCGAGCTTCGGCAAGACGATTTTCGAGTACGCTCCCACCTGCCCTGGCGCCCGGGATTACGAAACGCTCGCCCAATCCGTGCTGGCGCAATCGGTGACGGGGTAAACACACTCACATTGAGCATTTGCTAAAGCCGTGATCCTCCCGGGTCACGGGTGTTGTGCGTTGCATTGCAAGTTTCGACCCGTACCTCAGGAGAGGTACGGCTTTTGATGATCACGATATCCGTAAAAACATGAATCGACCCCGATCTTGCCGATACAATCTTGACGATGGATCGCATGCCACGCCCTGATGGGGATAATCCGCAATTTGATCATGACCCCTTGCTGGCCCGCATGGTGTTGCTCATCTATTGGCCCCTTCTGGCGGTGGCGACCCATTGGCCCAAGCTCAACCCGCAGATCGCGGGCAGGTCCATGGGCGATCTCTATCTGGACAAGCCGGTTCATTTCCTGGCCTTCGGACTTCTGGAAGGGTTGATCTTCCGGGCGCTACCCATGGGCAGAGCCTGCAGTCTCCGGCTGAATCTCTTTGGCAGTATTCTCATCACCTCGACCTATGCCTACATCGATGAGTACACGCAGGTTTTCACGCAGCGACATCCATCGACGACGGACCTGCTGTTTAACATGCTGGGGATACTCGCTGCGATGGGACTTAGTGCTGCACGGGTGCGTGATGATCATCCATCGCCGCCGGACAATACGTTTTTGGCAAGGCTGTCGATCATCGCCATCACACCGTTGATGCTGCTTGCCGCCTTTGTCCCCAACTTCACGTTTGAAGCGCCTTTTGGTTTACCAATGGGTCCGGTGATGGGTGACGAAATCGAGATGCGTGGCGATCACGTGGTTCACATCTTCGTCGCGTTCATGGCAACATGGTTACTGGCATGGGCGATGCCGTTGGGTCGCAAACGTCCCAGACTCAGCGTGGTGGTCTCTGTGTTATTGGTGGCAATGTCGGGCGTGGTCGTGGAGATGGTGCAGCGTCACACTGGTCGCGGTTTTGAGATCAGTGACATCGTCGCCCATTGCACCGGCTCACTGCTGGCCATCCTCACCGGCTGGGGGTATCTGATCGCTATCTCCAAGTATCAGCCTCAGGGCGTGGTGGCGTTGCGTGATGCCGATAAGCAGACTGTTGCGAGCACCAGATGTGAATCTGGTGCCCAAGGTGAAAACGTATGCACAACGGGCACCGGATTAACATCCGGTGCTCAACAAGACGGTACCCCAAAGGAAACTTCCGGGGGGGGCGTTGCGCGGCATGCTCGGACGGTGATGGGGATGACGATTCTCAGCCGGTTCACGGGGTTATTCCGCGACTCAATGCTCGCATCTCTGTTTGGGCTGGGTCCGACGGCGGTGGCGTTTACCATGGGCTTTTTGATCCCCAACCTGTTTCGCCGACTCTTTGGCGAGGGTGCGTTGTCTGCTGCGTTTATCCCGCAGTACACCACGTTACTGCATGAAGACCGCAAGCTTGCACGTCGGTTTGCCTGGGCGATGGTGAGTCTGCTGATGGTCGGCTTAAGCGTCATCGTATTGATCACTGAGGCAGTGTTGTTTGGCTTACTTGAAGCCGGGACATGGACGGATACGACGGACCTGACGCTGCGGTTGGTGATGGTGATGATGCCGTACATGCCGTTGGTTTGCACGGTTGCGCTGGTCGGTGGGATGCTGCAGGTGCATGGCAAGTTCGGGCCGACAGCCGCTGCCCCGATTTTGCTGAATCTGGCGATGATCATGGCTGCGGTGATCGGGCATTTGTGGGTCGGCGCTGAGCGGGGCGTGTACCTGGTTGCGGTGTTCGTGCTGGTGGCAGGGGTGCTGCAATTGCTTTGGCAGGTGGCAGCGGTCTGGCGCGATGAACCGGGGACACTGGATTTTGCCAACACGCGTAAACCGCTTAAGGCGGTGATGCTCACCATGGGACCGATGCTGTTGGGCTTGGCGGTGTTCCAGATCAACTCGGCGATGGACATGTTCATCAGCTACGGATTCAGTTCGCCTCCCGTGGCCCCGGAAGTTGGCGGAGCAGAGCAGACCGTCATGGCGATGATCGCGGGCAAGAAGCTTTACTATCCGATCCAGGCCGGCGCGGTGGCGGCGCTGAACTGGTCGCAACGTCTCTACCAATTCCCGCTGGGCGTCTTTGGCATTGCCGTGGCGACGGCGATCTTCCCTGCGTTGGCCAAGTGTGCTGCATCGGATCGCGCTGGCTTTGATCAGACGTTGCGCAATGGTTTGCGGTTGACGGTGTTCATCGGCCTGCCCGCCAGTGTCGGTTTGATCATGGTGCGCTTGCCACTGACGCGACTGATTTTCCAGTATGGCAAGTTTGATCTGGAAGACGCCTCTCGGGTGGCAACGATCCTGGTGGGCTACGCAATTGCGATCTGGGCGTACTCGGCGACGCATGTACTCACCCGTGGGTTTTACGCGCTCAAGGACCCCAGGACGCCGCTGAAGATCACCATGGTCAACGTGATGCTGAACCTGACGCTCAATTGTGTCCTCATCTGGTATCTGGGTGCAGCCGGGTTGGCATGGTCGACGGCGATCTGTGCGATCTGGCAGACCTTCCTGCTGGTCCGGGCGATGCGTCGGTACGTGAAAATGCCTCTGGATGATGCGGTGCTGTTCTCTTGGTGTCGCACGCTGGTACTCAGTGCAATCATGGGCATGGTGCTTTACCCGCTGATCAACCGGGTCGATCTGACAGCGTTGAATCGGCAGGAGTCAGCGGGGATGCTGGCGATTCTCGTGGCCGTGGGTGCTGGCGTCTACCTGGCAGGGGCCTGGTTGCTCAAGTCCGACGAACTGCGTTGGCTACTCAAGCGACAGGCACGATGACACAGCTGAATTTGGGTCTCAATCTGCCAATATTTAAAAATATCAATGTCTACAGCTGGTACAATTTTGTAACTTGACTACAATTCAAAGAATCTTGAACGGTTGTTCTATTCGTTCGCGTTCATTTAGTAATACGGGGACAATCACTGTCAGTGATGGATGAAAAGGGGGAAATAACCCCTACGCAATGTGATTTCGCGGTGATTCAGGGTAATTAAAGGTGATTTGTGTAAAAAAGAAGACCTCGGCAGAGGCAAGGGGGGTCCAGGTTCAGTTTAGCCCGCCGAGGTCTTCTTTTGTTTGAAAGTTCAGAAGCTGCTTTAATGTATCGTTTGATTCATAAAGTTCCCGGACTTTCCAACATAAGTATCGGCAAGGATTTGTCAAAAGCCATATGGTATTTCTACTAGTTTGTCGGGTTATTTTTGTCAACATGGACAATAGTGCCTCATTTCATATCTCAAAAATTACAACTTTGTAACCTTTAACCCATTGTGAGCGTACACGTCATAGACAAAAGTTGTTGTTTGGCGTCAGGTTAAGATCGTCAGTGAAATCCCCGATTGATCTATTAGAAGATTTGAATCATTTGTGAGAATTCAGGTCTGTGATGGCCGGTGAATTTGTTAATCACCCGCTTTTAGCCTTCAATGCCGAAGTGCTTGAGCGGGGACGGTTGACCTTTGGGTGCGTTATGAAAAGTCCCGTCAGCCAAAATCCTCATCTGTGGCGGTTGGTACGTCGCTGGCGTCAAAGCCTGTCCTTCCGGCTGACATTCGCTCATCTGCTGGTGTTCGGTGTTCTGATCATTGCCAGCGTCACCATGATTTACACCATGCAACGTTCCCTGCTGGTTCGCCAGGGGGAGGACTACGCTGAGCAGCTTGGTCTGCGTGTGGTCTCAGATCTCAACGGTCTGATTCTCCAGGCGCAGAACCAGACGCGCGTTTTGGCGGAGTTGGCCCAGGTGGTTGAGCCGGATCCTGCCAAGTACCAGGAACTCTTTAGCCAGGTCATCATCCCGCCGGACATGCGTGATGTGGTGGCAGGTGGGGGCATCTGGCCTGAACCCTATGCCTTTGATCCCACCGTCGAACGCCGAAGTTTCTTCTGGGGGATGGAGCCCAATGGTTCACTCAAATATTATGACGATTACAACGACCCAACCGGTCCGGGCTACCACATGGAACACTGGTACATCCCCGGTCGGTACTATCCGCCATCCGCTGCCATCTGGTCGCGATCCTACACCGATCCCTATTCGCTTCAGCCGATGGTCACCTGTGCTGTCCCCATTTACAAAGAGCAGCAGTTCAACGGCGTGGCCACCATCGACCTGAAACTCGAAGGTTTGAATCGCACTTTGATCAAGGCAGCCAACACCATCGGTGGATACCTGTTTGTGGTGGATCGTGAGGGGCGTTTCGTTGCTTTCCCACAGATGGATATGATTCGGCGGGAACATGTGGATGAAGTTGGTGATGTTCAAACTCAATATCTGAATCTCAAGGATGTCACCACCAAACTCCCGGGTATGTCGCGTATTGCTGAACTGCATGACGAAATGAATATTCGCATGATTCAGAACGCCCAGCAGAACATGGTCCATTTCACCCAGCGTGTCGATGAGCTGCATCGCAAATATCCAGTGTTGACCACGCAGCAAACACAGTTGCTCATTGCTTCGATGTTCGATCAGACGCAGGTTAAAGCACTGAATCCGCGTCAGGTCCGCCGCATGACATTGGCGAGCATGCCGTTGGTCAGTGAGCGGTGTATGGTGAGTGTCTTTCACATGCCCCGGACGTATTGGAACGTGGTGATGGTCGTGCCGGTGTCCACGTTTACCAAGCCGGCGGATCAGGCCTCCAATCGGTTAGCCCTGTGGTTTGTCGGGATTCAGGCTGTGGTGATGCTGGTCCTGTTCGTGGTCGCAGGACGCCTGGTGCTCAAGTCCCCACGCCAGCGGATTGTCCGTGATGTGCTGCTTAAGTGGGATCGCAAATCCGACAAGCAATTGGAGGATGATCTTGAGGACATCGGTTCATCCATGGAGCAAATCCGCCAACTCGTTCGCCCGCAGACCCCCAGTGCCAATGGCAACAACCATGCCATCTATGTCAACACCGACATTGAGCGTTTGATTCGTGATGTGCTCGCCATTGACGCTGAATATATGAATCTCAAGAACATCCTCACGCATGTCCAGGTCAGTGTCGAGCAGTTGATCAAGGTTGATGCCTATCGTTTGGCACAGGTCTTGACCAACCTGATGACCAACGCCCGACATGCCTTGGAAAAAGTCGACGACGATCAACGTCGCCTGCATGTCTCCGCCCATCTCATCGACAACAGCCTGCTTCAGATCACCGTCCACGATACCGGCTGCGGGATTGATCCCACGCAATTACACAACATCTTTGAGCATGGCTTTACCACCAATCCATCAGCACGCGGTGTCGGACTTCACTCTGCAGCGCTGGCGGTCCGTGAACTCAATGGCAGTATCAATGCGCATTCCGATGGACTCGACAAGGGTTCGACCTTTACCATCAGCATCCCCGTTGAAGTCCAGCCGTCGATCAACCTCATTTCGATGGATTCGTATGAATCAGGATATCCAGGCGGTCGATCCATATAGCCGAGCCATCTTGGCTCGGTTGTCTTGAGAGGTGCATGCATCACCAACGCGCGTCACATCGGTATTCATGATCTCAGCGCATCTGCAGACTCACGAGTAACGGCAGGTGATCCGACCCGTGGCTTTGACCCAGCGAACGGTCGGTGATCACCAGATCGTCAGTTACCAGACAGTGATCAATGGGAATCTTGCCAATCGGCCCACCGTCCGCCGGCCAACTTGCCCCGACCCCAAAACCCTGGGCGGAGTTGTGCAATCCGGTCTGGTAAATCATCTGCCTAAAACCATTGGACCACGGCGTGGCATTCAGATCACCGATGAGCATGGTCGGTATGGTTTGGGTATTGATCCAGTTGGCGGCTTCAACCAACTGCGTATCACGGGCGATGGCGTAACGCCGCTTGTAGGGAGGCAGCGTATGCAGGGACATGATCGCAAGCGGTTGACCTTCCCACGTCAGATGCGCGGTAATCGCAGGCACCTGGGCGCGGCCTTGGGTGATATCCTCACACTGCGTTTGATTTACCATCAACCCAGCATCATTGCGGACCAGCATGCCGATCCCAAAGCTGTCATAACGCGGCACCGAGCTGACCATCGTGTAGTCGGACATCTGGCGAAGGCGTTCATCCATTCGGTGATGCAGTTCCTGGATGAAGACGATATCGCGCTTGGATTCGGAGATGAACGCTGCCATCCCGTCATAGTCTTTGTTCCCGACATGGACATTAAAATGCATGATGGTTAACTGCGGCTTGTTGGGATCAACACCATCAAACGTCGGCCAGTACATCGGCAAAACCGTCAGCAGGTTCACCGCCACACCGATGAGATACAACGCTGCCAATCGCCGATGCTTCAGATACACCAACAGCAGACACACAACCGTGAGTACGATCAGGTACTGAAACCGAAAATGCGTCAGTAGATCCAACGTCCAATGCAATCCGCCAAAGAATCCGACAAAGGTTCCAATGAACGGCAGAACACCAATGACCTGCAACAAGCCGACCAGACTCACATCGGAAAACTGTCGCTTGAGTCCCGCAGCTTTTTCGGGTTGGGTTTTTTCACATACCGGGATTTCACTGACTTGCGATTCGCTAAGGGCCTTGGACATGTTGACTCCCCGAGATCCGACGACAGTTAACTGATGACTGGTAACAAGTACTTATCAAACCAAAACAGAAATGCGATCTCTTATAACTCAAACATACCCGACTCGATCAGGCAAGTTTCAGTCCCCATGGGTTACAAAGATTTTAAATAATCATTCCCAATACGTTGACGTACCTTCAAACGGGTACCAGATTCACATCTGGTGCTCAAGTTCTGATGTATGTTCAAACAACATCCATGCATAATGTCGGTTAATCCGGTGCAGGTCGTATTTTGAAGCCCAAGAGCCGCACACAGCAAGCGGTTGGTTTGCCTGTTTTTCCGCTTACTGCGTGCGCGGCTCTTGGGTAACAAGCTCGAACAGCATGTTTTGTGTTGACTGCTTTGACCCAAGACTTCCTATATTTCCATCCCGCTTTGAGATATGATGGCAGTTTGGAAGTCAGAGAACCGAAGGGGACGCGGGGCCGACATGCAGCAGAATCTCATTGGACTGTGGCATTTTGATGAAAACAGCCGACACCTGGCGGGCAATGCGTTGGCCAACGGTTCGCCGCTGGCGATCCATGGTGCGCTGCGGACGCCACGCCGATTCGGGCAGGCTCTGGAACTGCGCTTACCCGGAGATCGCGCGACCGGCAAAGGACCCGGACGCCTTCGCTGTGGCAGTGTCTGTTTCTGGACACAAATCAACGGTGGGCGCGGCCAGGTCGATCTGCTGAATCTCCAGGGCATGATCCAGATCACCGTGGACCTTTCGCAGGGGCTGGCCTTGGTGGTCAACGTCGATGACCGTGTCCTCGTCAGCCAGACACGTATGACAACTTCCCAGTGGCATCATGTCTGTGTCACTTTCAATTCCGATGGCGTGATGCTGTATCTGGATGCCAAACAGGTGGCCGCTTCGCAGATGCCCTTTGCAGGTTTGTCGGTGAGTTCCTCGCGACAGAACTATCTGCAGCTGGGCCCGTTGACACCCGCAGCCGAGCCTGTACTCATTGATGAGTTGGCATTGTTTAACATTGACTTACCACCTGCTCATATCAGTGATGTCATCCATGGCACGCTTGAGCCGACGTTGCCCCAACAGAAAACACATGAACCGTCTGAGGTTGATGCCAGTGATTTTATTGACCGTGATGATCCGACATGTGGGATTCAGAAAGCGATTGATGCGCTGGGTCCGGCAGGGGGGATGGTGACACTACCCATGGGGCGGTTTACGCTGCGCCAGAGCCTGCGCTTAACCAGTCGGACGATTCTCAAGGGTGCTGGCTTGACGACATCGCTGCAGGCATCAGGCCCGGTGAGTACGCAGTTGATGACCTCCGCCCAGGCCGGGACAGACTGTGTGCAGGTCGAAGACCCGTCGCTGCTTGAAGTCGGTGATGATGTGATGATTGCCAGCCCCAAACAGACGGGTTGGCAGGCCACCCGCGCTCGCATCACGCGTATTGATGGGCAACGTTTGTGGCTTGATCAGCCTTTGATCATGGCCTACGACGCCAACACGCCGACGATGGTTTGTCACTGGTTCCCGTTGATCACCGTGCTGGGGCAGTCTCAGGTTCACATCTCGGACATGCATTTGCTGGGGAATCAGAATGCCATCGGTGATGCGCCGTTTGGCCCGGATCATGCCTGCTGTGCAATCCAGTTGATGGGCTCGGATCAGTGCGTCGTGCAGGATGTCTGCGTGGAGGATTGGTCCCATGATGGGGTCGGACTTTTCGACAGTCGCTTCTGTCGCGTTCAGCAATGTCACGTGCGCAACAGCCTGGGGCATGGCATCCGCGTCGGTGATCAAAGTGCAGGGCATTGGATCGTGGGCAATCACTGTCAGCTTAACGGCGGGGTCGGGATTTATCTCTCATCACAGACCCAGCCGTGCATCGTCAGTGAGAATGTGCTCACGTACAACAAGAAGGGTGGCATTGCCACGCGGACCAACACGCATCAGATCAAGACCAATCTCGCCCCGCCGGTCACCCCACTTTCGTCAGTTGACGCACCGGGTGTGCCACCGAATGTCGAGCGAGTGTCGGAAAATATTCTCATCGCCCCTGCCGCCAGGACGAGCAAGGACAAGTCCAGTTACAGCAATGAGCATATCAGCGACGCCGGTTCCGCTGCCGCTGCCCGTCATAATGAGAATTCGGTTTCCCGTCGCCTGCGTGGACTGGATGCGTTTGATTGAAATAAATCATCACCTGCAAATGTTATTTTGTTATCGTTTTAGAGCGATGCAAAGAATTAATCTCCACCCTTCGCGGGAATGACGAAAATACGATGGCATGGAGTTTAATTATTTGAACTGCTATAAGCACTGGCTCATTCTGCATGCGCCAGGATGTTGTATTCGTCCAGCTTGAATTATCAATCCTCTTTGGAGTTAATCAATGAACACTTTGGATGCCATTGCACAGCGTCGTTCTGTCAAACATTATGATCCGAACCATGAAATGTCCGACGAGCAGATCAAGGAATTGATCTCGTTGGCCATGCTTTCCCCGACGGCGTTTAACATTCAGCATTGGCGGTTTGTCGTCGTCAAGGATCAGGCTCAGCGACAGTCGATTCGTGCTGCAGCATGGGATCAGGCCCAGGTCACCGATGCGTCGCTGCTGATCGTGATGTGTGCGGATAAGCAGGCATGGGCCAAGGATCCCAGTCGCTATTGGGTTCATGCGCCCAGTGAAGTACAGGATATTCTCGTGCCAGCGATCACCGGCTATTACCAGGGCAAGGATTCGGTTCAGCGTGACGAAACCATGCGCAGTTGCGGCATAGCGGCCCAGACCATCATGCTCGCCGCCAAAGCCATGGGTCTGGATAGCTGCCCGATGGATGGCTTTGATTTTGATGCGGTGGGCAAGATCATCAACCTGCCCGAGGACCACGTGATCACCATGATGGTCGCAGTGGGTAAGGGCACCAAAGAACCCTGGCCACGCCCCGGACAGTTGCCGTTGGAAGACGTGATGGTTGTCGACAAGTTTTAAACGCATATGAGAGATCAAAAGCCGTGTCGCTCCTGCGGCACGGGTCTCCCGTTCAATGGATCACCAATGGACCCGCGACCCGGGAGGGCCGCGGCTTTTTTTTGAGGATACGCAGAGCAGTTGTCGGTCGCAAAACTTAACCTGTCACTGTCGATTCGCCAACTTTGAGACAACGCGGTATGTTTGAGTGATGTTTGCACGAATCGTCAAGAATTTTTCCCCGCAGTCCGTCCCACTCATGACGCGACCGAGCTATTGGCGGGAATTGCAGACGGCAATGACCTACCCCGTTGCCATCTCCATGGTCGAAGGCTCGGTCATCGGGATTCTTGCTCGACGTGTCTTTGACATCGGCCCGCTGGGCTTTTCGCTGATCATGGCTTCACCCATGCTCGCCCATTTCACCAGCTTTTTCTGGTCGCGCTTGGCGCGGGGCAAGTCCAAGATCAAAGCCATTACCATGGTGCGATTTTTGATGATCGCCTGTATGGTCGGGATTGCAGCTTTGCCCACCACGCCTACCGGCGGGGTCCTGCTCACCATCCTGATCCTGATCATCCGTGCCTGCCTGGCGGGGATCACCACGCTACTGTCCACCGTCAAACGCCAGAACTATCGGCGAAATGTCCGGGCGCAAATCACCGGCAAGACCATGCTCATCGTCAGCGTGATCATGGCGGTCGCACCGGCCCTCTGCTACAGTCTCCTGGACAAAGACCCGGCGATGTTTCGGTATGTCTATCTGCTGGCGGTGGTCTTTGCCCTGATTGGAACATGGTTTTTTGCCAAGATCCGAATCCGCGGTGAGCGCGACCTGCTGCGCTATGAGATGATGCCTTCCAGTAAACCCACGCCGCAGGGCTCGCCCGCACCGCTGTACGAATACAACCCTGATGACAGCAAGTCCACCTTCTGGAAAGTACTCCGGCAGGACAAGTTCTTCCGCAGCTATCAAGTTAACCAGTTCATGCTCGGCAGCGGTAACATCATGACCGCCACCATGGTCGTGTACATCATCGAAGAGATGACCCGTGATATGGCCAACGGCTATACATGGAGCATGATCATCGGCACGACCATGCCGTTTGTTGTCGGTTCGATCTGCATCCAGTTCTGGGCGAAATTCCTGGATAACACGCACATCGCCAAGTTCCGTGTGTATCACACTGCTGTCTTTGCGACCAATATTTTCCTGGTGTTCTGGGCGACGTATTTTGGACTGCTCTGGATGCTGGCGGTCTCGCAACTGGTCCGTGGTGTTGCCAACGGTGGGGCGATGCTGGCCTGGCAACTTGGGCATAATGACTTTGCGGATCGTCGTCAGGTGGTGACCTACATTGGTGTGCATGCCACGTTGACGGGTTTCCGGGGTGCCACCGCGCCGTTTGTCGGGATGCTGCTTTACGAAGGTTGGGGCCAGACCGGCTGGGATTGGCTGCCTGCCTTTGAGGGGATCGGGCCTTACACGTTCCTGGTTGCGCTGGTGTTCCAGTTCTTTGCGATGTTGGGTTTTGCCCGACTGTATAAACGCATGCAGGTTGCCAAGCGCGCTTAAGACAACACATCAATCGTCATCAAAGCCGTGTCGCTCCTGCGGCACGGGTTGCCTTTCGCACGTCAGCACAAGACAACCCGTGCCCCGGGAGGATCACGGCTTTGTGTTCGCATCAATCTTCAATGATCGGGTAATAATCCACCACCGACTTGCTGTTCTCCGGGGCAGCTTTGATCAGTTCCCAGAGTTGATTCAACGCTTCTTTGCGATCCGGTCGGTGATAGATCAACTGGGCAGGCGCATCCGGCTGAGCATACTTGAGCTTGATGGTCCAAAGCGGGGCGTTGTCCATCCATTGGATGGTATAACGCATATCAGCAAGCTCATTTGGATGCTGTCGGTCAAGCGGGGCAACCAGGCCACCTGCAAACCACTCGAAGTTGGTGATGTCTTTGGCAACGCGACTGTCATCTGCAATCTTGTGTCGCTTGAACACACGTTCCTTGCGCAGCATCTCCGTGCGTTTGCCTTCGATGATGCGCGCTTTTTCCGATGACAGGGGCACGCGGATGAGGTCCGTGTAAATCGCTTCACCGGATTTGTACACGCTGTTCCAAACCAGCAGGTTCCCCGGCGTGGGCATCACACGGACAATCTCAGGTTTGTTATTACGATGCTCAGACAATGCAAGCTGGGCATTGAGCGCGCGGTTGTGTTGCGTGGCAGCAAAGGCGATGTAAAGTCCAGCTAAAAGCAATGTCAACCGACCCACCATGTTTGACCGACGGATGGTCATCACGATCATCCCGATGAGCAAAATCAACGTGAAGATCGGGTCGATGATTGGCATGATGTCCAGGCTGATGCGCGTGTAGTCGAAGGGCCAGAAGATCGGCGTACCGTAGCTGGTGAGCATGTCCAATGGCGCATGGGTCGCGTAGGCAGCGATCGATGCCATGATCAGACTCTTTCGCCGCAATCGCATCTTGGGGATGAGCATGAACGGCAAAGACGCGATCAACCCGCCGATGGGGATGAACCAGAACGTATGCGTGAAGTGACGGTGATAGTACAACGCTTCAAGTGGTGTCATCCACAGGCTCACGATCATGTCCGCATCGGCAAGCATGCCTGAAACCAGACCGACCGCCCAACTCCAGCGACCGAGTTGCTTACTGAATAGTGAACCGCAGAGTGTGGCACCCAGAAGGCCTTGGGTCAGTGGATCCATGTGCGAGCCTTGTGATCAAATCAAAATCAGAACAAGCGTGAACTGAGAACGAACTATTCACATTGTAGGCAGCCAAGTGATGAATCTCACTTGATATTCAATGACTCTGCTAAAACCGTCAGAAGGTTGTAGTCTTCGCGGCCAAGGCCCAGTTCCGCGACACCCAGGTTGCCGGTGATCTGATCGGCCTGGGCCAGTTGAGCCAATTGCTCACGGGTGAGATTGATGGTGACCGTTTCGTCATAGAGCGTGGTCCCGGTGCGTGAACCGGCACCGCTGCGACGACGCTTGGAGTTGTAGTCAGCGATGGCGATGTCCATCGACTTGCCGTCGACCACGAGTTCAAGGGCCTTGGCGGTGCGGAACATGCCCGGGGACATGCCTGCGGTGATGGTCAGGGTCACCGTGCTGTCGTTGGTCGTGCCAGTGAATTGGTAGCTGGTGTGACGCGCTTTACCCCGTGTCACCGGCAAGGGGCGCGGGAAGGTGGTCACGCTCTTGCCACCGCCTGTGATCGTGGCGGTCAGGTAGTGAGCCAGCTTCTGGTCCTGTGCCTGCCTGGCCTGAGCCTGCGCCTGCTGCACCTGAACCTGGATTTGCTGATTGTGTTGTTCAAGCTGACCAATGCGCTGTTTGAGTTGAGCATTCTCAGCCTTCAGACGTGCATTCTCCGCACGCAGATCAGCCAATTCATCAGCATGGACCAAGGTTCCCGTTGTCAGACACAACACAAAAACAAGCAGTAGCGAACGTTTCAAATCAGATCTCCAAAATGAGGTGTTGGATATTGAGCGTACATCATACCACGCAAAGCGATCACGCTCCTGTTGTAGGGATATTCAGCTGCGATCAAACCCGCGGTGACACAACGCGGCTCGCCTGAGATAAGAAACTACTCAGCCTGTTTTTCTTCCACCAGGTGCATGATCGCTTCCTTCATCGCCTGGGCGGTGACCACTTCTTCAATGACCACGTGATCCGCCCCGGCCTGTGTTGCAAGCAATCCCTTACTCACGAAATTCGTCCGGGCAGCAATATAAATGTCCGGCGATAACTCACGGGCAACGCGGCATGCAACCACCGCCTGATCCTCATCGGGAATCCCCAGGATCAATGCTGTCGCCTGGCGGATGCCTGCTTTGATGAGCACGGTCGGATCACGAATGTCCCCGAGAATGAACTTGCGCTTATGCGGGTGTTCCTTCTCGGTGGTCCGTTTGTTGATGTCGATCACGTGGATCTCAAAACCCGCATTCTCAAGCATGTCACACACCACCCGACCCACCGGCCCATAGCCTGCAACAATCACCAACCCACGCGGTGACGCGGGTGGCGGGTCGACTGGTTGTTCATCCGTTGACGGTGATTCATTCATGAGGTGTCTCCCGTAAAGTCTGTTTAGAGTATCAGGGATCAAAATGTGATTTCAAGTCTGTTCCAAATAAAAAGACCGTGTCACAGATTGCAACACGGTCTTGGATAGGTTGTTTGTATCCGTTGTTTTTACTTGCTGACCGTCACGCGGGTTTCGCCCTTGCTGTCGATCTCGGCTTTGGCTTGGTTGACGAAGTCTTCCAGACTCAACGCACCCAGGTCACCTTCAAAGCGTTCGCGGACACTGACCGTGCCAGCGTCGGCATCGCGTCCGCCGACCACCAGCATGTAAGGCACCTTCATTTCCTGGGCATCCTTGATCTTGGCGTTGACGCGTTCGTTGGAACTGTCAAGCGTCACGCGCATGCCCTTGGCTTTGAGTGCTGCAAGGACTTTCTCAGCATAATCCGTGAACTTGTCAGAAATCGGCAGGACGCGGACCTGCTCTGGTGCAAGCCACAATGGGAAGGCACCGTTGAAGTGTTCGATGAGTACGCCCACAAAACGTTCCATCGAGCCAAACGGCGCGCGGTGGATCATGATCGGCACATGCGGTGCATTGTCCGCACCGATGTACTCAAGCTTGAACCGCTGGGGCAGTTGGTAGTCCACCTGCACCGTGCCAAGCTGCCATTCGCGGCCGATCACGTCCTTGACCACGAAGTCGATCTTGGGGCCGTAGAACGCTGCTTCACCCGGTTCCTTGGAAAACGGAACACCCAGCGATTGGGCGGCGTCGATGCAGGCTTTTTCTGCCTGATCCCAGTCATCACTGTTGCCCACGAACTTGGTGGAGTCCGGGTCACGCAGACCCACGCGGACGCGGTAGTCATCCATGCCCAGTGTTTTGAAGACGATCTTGACGAGTTCGATACAGCCGAGCACTTCCTTGGCAAGCTGATCCGGGGTGACGAACAGATGCGCGTCATCCTGCGTAAAGCCACGGACGCGCGTCATGCCGCCCAGTTCGCCGGACTGTTCCCAGCGGTAGACCGTGCCGAACTCGGCAAGGCGGATGGGCAGGTCACGGTAACTGCGTTTTTCCGAATCAAAAATCTTGATGTGCATCGGGCAGTTCATGGGCTTAAGCAGATAACCTTCGATCTCACCGTTTTCAAGATGATTGGCTAATTCACTACATGAACAGCCTTCGTCACCGAGTTTCTTGATGGTTTCACGGTCAACCAGCGGGGGGAATTGCGAGTCGGAGTAATACGGGTAGTGACCGGAGGTGCGGTAGAGGTCGAGTTTGCCGATGTGTGGCGTGAAGACCTGGCTGTACCCCTGGCGTTCAAGGTGTTGGAGAATGAAATTCTGGAGTTCCTGGCGAACGACAGCGCCGTTGGGTTTCCAGAGGATCAGACCCTGGCCCACCGTGTCATTGATTTCAAACAAGCCGAGTTTGCGACCGACAACGCGGTGATCGCGCTTGCGGGCTTCTTCGAGTTTTTCCATGTGATCATCGAGATCGGCTTGCGAGAAAAACGCTGTGCCATACACACGCTGGAAGGCGTCGGATTCGATATCACCATGCCAGTGGGATTGGGCAATGCTCATGACCTTGAACGCCGCGATGTGCGACGTGTTTGGGAGATGCGGGCCCATGCAGAGGTCTTCCCACTGACCTTTCTCGCCGGTGACATACCAACTGAGCGTGGCACTACCACCCTCGACAGCACGCTGGGCGTTGTCGAGTTTATACTTGTTGTTTTCGTCTTTGAGCTTGGCCATGCCTTCGTCGATGAGTAAATCGTAGCGTTGGAACGCCCGGTTCTCAGCGACGATCTTCTTCATCTCCTCTTCGATCTTGACGAAGTCGTCAGCTGAGATCGGCGTGTCGAGTTTGATGTCGTAGTAAAACCCATTGTCCAACGGCGGGCCGTAAGCCAGTTCGGTATCGGGCCAGAGACGTTCGATGGCTTCGGCCATGACGTGAGCGGTGGAGTGACGCAGCAGATACAGCGCGTCCTTTTCGTGAGCTTCATCACGCCACTTGGATTTACCCTTCTTGTCGAAGCGCGGTGCGGTGACAATGCCTAACTCACAGTCTTCTTCAATGGGGCGGTTCACATCGGTGAGTACACCATTGACCCTGGCGCCAATGGCAGCCTTGGCCAGACCTTCACCGATGGTCATCGCCACGTCGTAGGCTGTGACCGGACTATCAAATTCTTTAACGCTTCCGTCGGGAAGGGTGACTTTCATCTGTCGGACTCCTGAGTTTTTGGGCGAGTTACATAGTGTATCGCGCTTAAAAGTCTTTAACCACAGAGGCACAGAGACACAGAGCCTGAAAAAATACGAGTATTACTCTTGCTTTTGTTTTTCTCTGAGTCTCTGTGACTCTGTGGTTAAAAAAATGCCTTGTTATTCAACAAAAAACGACCGCCCAACGTTGGACGGTCGTGATGGTTTTTCAATTTGTTTGATCAAGTTCAAACAACCAACGACACGTCCCCGTTCGAATCGGGCGTGGTAGTCACGGTGGTGGTTGTGGTGGTTGTCTTGATCATTTCGTTTAACAGGATATCAAATGTCTGGGGCAATGCGAGTGAGGCAGTGCTAAACCGCAAGCGGTCAGCGGCCACCTTTGCCGGTGACGCCGAGGATTTCGCGCTTGGTGACTTCCATGAGGATGTCGTGGGTGCCTTTTTCCTGCGTTTCATTTTGGGGTTTGCGTTGGATGTATTTACCATCGGGTTGCATGTCCCATGCCTGACGTTGATCGTTAAACAGCGTCTCGAGAATATGCCAGAGTTTCTTTTGCAATGACGGTTCCTGGATGGGGGTGATGCATTCAACACGATTATTGAGATTGCGGTACATCCAGTCCGCTGAGCCGATGAAGTACTCGGGAGCGCCTTCGTTGTGGAAGTAGTAGATGCGTTCGTGTTCGAGGAATCGGCCGATGACGCTGATGACCTTGATGTTATCCGACATACCGGGGACACCGGGCTTAAGGCAGCAGAACCCGCGGACATTCAGATCGATTCGCACACCGGCCTGTGAGGCTTCGTAGAGTTTGCGGACAATGCCCCGATCTTCAAGGCTGTTCATCTTGGCAATGATCTTGGGACGATTCGGATCATTCAGATCACCGCCGCGTTCCTTCCAGGCAATGGTGTGGGTGATCTCGCGATCGATCAGTTCATAGAACCGACGCTTCATGTTGATGGGGGCGACAAGCAGGTGCTTGAAGTCGCGCTTGAGACTTCGGCCGGTGAGGAAGTGGAACACCTGCGTGAGTTCACTGGTGATGTGCGGCTTGGCGGTGAACAGGCCCAGGTCGGTGTAGAGGTTTGCCGTCTTGGAGTTGTAGTTACCGGTGCCGATGTGACAGTACGAACGCATGCCGTCGACTTCCTGCCGGACAACCAGCGCGGTCTTGGTATGCGTCTTGAGGCCGACCAAACCGTACACCACGTGAATGCCTGCTTTTTCCAGGGTCTGAGCGAGTTGCACGTTGCGTTCCTCGTCAAAGCGGGCAGAGAGTTCCACGAGGACGACCACCTGCTTGCCTTCCTCAGCAGCACGAATCAACTGCGGGATAAACGGCGAATCCTTGGCGGTGCGATACAACGTCAACTTGATGGCAACGACTTTCGGATCCCGCGCGGCAGCAGCAATGAACCGTTCGACACTGCTGGCAAACGACTCATACGGATGATGCACCAGAATGTCACCGCCACGGATGATGCTGAAAATATCCGCCTCGGTGTCCATCAAACGCACCGGTGTCTGGGGTTGCCAGGGCTTGTTGGATAAACGCGGGATGCTCAGACCGTTAATCAGCCACAGGTCGGTATAGTCCAACTCCGAAGGCATGACGTAGACATCATTCTCATCAAGTTCCAGTTCCTCCATGAGGAATCGAACCATCTTCTCATTGGGATTGGACGGCACTTCAAGGCGAATGACCTTGGCAAAGCGACGCTCACGCAATTCCTGTTCGACCAGTTCCAACAAGTCTTCGGCGTCTTCCTCATCACGCTCAACATCCGCATTACGCGAAATGCGAAACGGCATGGCGTCTTCAATGATCATCCCTTCAAACAGGCGATCGAGGTACTGGTAAATCAAGTCTTCCAGGTGAATGAACCGGTAGTCTTCGCCACCTTCATTCAGGCGGACCCATCGCGGCAAAATACGCGGCACCTTCACACGGGCAAACTGAATCTCACCCGTCTCCGCATCGTCATGCGTCGATGCCCCATCGGGGTAACGCAGGATCACACCCAGCGAAGTCGAAAGATTACTGATGAACGGGAACGGGTGACCGGGGTCCACAGCCAACGGCGTGAGCACCGGGAAAAGGTTGTCTTCAAAGTAGTCGTCGGTGTACTGCTTTTCTTCATCAGTGAGTTGATCCCACTTCAGCAGGTGAACACCTTCTTGAGCCAACGCAGGCTTGACCTGCTGCTCAAAGCAGTTGGCCTGGGTCTGCAGATCTTCGAGCACGGTCGAACGGATCAAAGCCAGTTGATCCTGGGCGGTCATGCCATCGACCGTGCGGGTGGTCACGCCAGCATTGATCTGCCGCTTGAGTCCGCCGACCCGTTTCTGAAAATATTCATCGAGATTGGAATTGAATATCGCCAGGAAACCAACGCGCTCAAGCAATGGCGTCCGGCTGTCCAATGCTTCATGAAGCACACGCCGGTTAAACTCCAACCAACTGGATTCGCGATTGAGGAACAAATCCTCATTAGGCATCTCGCTGATCGGGGTGGGATTTTCCGGGTTTCCGGGATTTCCGGGGGTATCGTTCATGAAAGCAGATCCTGTGTTGAGCAGTTTGATTGAGGTTTGTGGCAATGGACCGAGAATCAAATCTTACCACTTGACGCTCGTGACACAATGGCCAGCCCTGGTTTAGGAAGGTCCGATACGCGTTTTTCACTGAATCTAAACACCTTCAAAAGCGGACGATGACATGACTCAGATGACATGCGATATGCAGCATCACGGTGTTTGGGGCATGGCTCTGGGCATGTTTGTGCTGACGGTTTCAGGTTTCTCTGCGTCGTTGAGGACCGTCACTTTCCCCACACCTACCTTGTTGATGAGTACCTTGACGCGGACATCTTTGCGGGTGATGCAGACAGGGCGCTGGCTTACATTTTGTTTGAGGTTCGCTGTAACAGGTTTGTCATAACGGATGGCAAATGAGAAGACCAGCACATGCTCTGCCTCGGGCAACACGCGAAGCAGATACAAATCGCTGAGTCCAAAGTCCAGCGAGATCGGCACGGCATGGTCGTCTCGCTGCTGCTGGATCGCGCGAAACTCTAGAGATTCAAATGCAATTGGTGTTGGTGTATCCCCTTCCAGAACAACGTCTGTTAAAAAGCACTGAGGCTCCGGCGCATTGTTGCGCAGTTCCCATGAATGGTAAAACACCAGGCTGACTTTCATGACCTCATTGCGTTTATACCGCTGACTGATGCGAAAGCTGGTAAAGCGAATCGGATAGCCATAGTAGGTTTCGAAAAAGTCGACCATGTTCTCGTCGGTGACTTTGCCGGAGTTGAGGATGTCTGCAATAAACTTGTTGGCCCAATGCAGAGGCCCACGGTTGGCAGGCTGTTTGGTTTTCAGATGCTCGGTAAGTTTCACGAGACACGCGTTGATTTGTTCTGCCGATAGGTCACCGTTGAGCATACGACGCTCCAGTTCCTGCCAGTGCCATGGCTCGTCCATGTTGCCGCCATTCAAGGCTGCGATGAGTCTGGGGGTGCTGGTTCTGGGTAATGCCTGAATACCGGTGGTCTGACTGACGGCAAGGGTGACAATGCCCACGAGTACAGGGGCGGTCAACCAAATCAATGCGATCACCAGCAAAGGCTTTTGCAGGCCACGTTCAGCAAACATTACACCATCTGACTTTTGAATGTCACTGCCACACTCCGGGCAGGTTGCCTGATCCCAACAGGTCCGCAGGTCATAGCGACACTTGGCGCAGCGCGGGTGACTTAGCCGCATCTTCCGCCAAAGTCCGAAATAGAGCAGCACCGTTGCCGGCCCGAGATAGATCAGCAGTCCGACAAGCAGGTAGATCGGGAAATAGAGAATGGGCATGGTCGTGATTCCCCCAACAGGTTTAACGCAGGATCGTCAGCTTTTCACAGATGATCCGACCCGAATCATCCACCGTCACCTTCAGTGGCTGGACATGCGTGTAGCTTGCAAGGGGCTTATCCGTCTCGGAAGGTTTTTCCATGGGGCCAAGCTCTGGGTAAAGCTCGGTGACAAATTTCAGGAGCAGCACATGTTCGCCGGGCTCCAGCGTGTTACGCAGGCAAATGCGACTGCCCGAAGAAAACGTGATCGGCAGCGAATCAAGTTTCACCACCTGCTCAAATTGCCAGTGTGTCTGCGCTTCAGGCACAAACAGCAGCGGCGTGTCTTCGTCACCCTTGACCACCACCGAAACCAGCCTGCAATGTGGCTTGGTTTTGTCGGTTGACCCCAATGACCAGGGTTGCGTGAAGGATGCGTAGATGGCGGACCAGTTCGGCTGCATCTTGCTGGTGATGGGATGAAACTTGGTGGGTCCGGGGCCAAAGTAAACCTTCATCAATTGGGCATACCGGGCAGGTGAAATTTTCTTGTCATCGATGAGCTTTTGCAGGAAGTTGGTTGCCCAGTGAATGGGGCCGCGTTCAGCTATCGGCTTGAACTTCAAACCATTGATCAGTTCAGCAAGCATCTCATCGACTTCTTGATCGCTGAGTTGACCTGACTTGTACCGTGCTTCGAGTTCCTGCCAGGTCCAGGGTTCGTCAATGCGCGTTGGGAGATTGACGATCAGATTGTTGTTCGTGAGTTTGCTGAGTGCAGCAGGATTGGTGTTGCGGCGTATGGGAAGGGTTACGCCTGCCATGAGAAGAAACGTCAATAACAGGACAGCCACGGTGATGGCAACCGTCACCCATGTGCGTGACTTTTTCATTGTCCCGAAATTCACCGCGCCTTTGGCCTTGAGGTCCGCCCCGCATTCCGGGCAGACCATCGATGAATCCCAATTCACCCGCAGATCATAACCACACTTGGCACAATACGGTTCGCTGAGTTGAGGTTTACCTTTACCTGAAAAAACGCGCACGATCGCAAACACAATAAAAAACAGGATGACGGGAAACAGAACAATGGCCATGGATCAAATGCCCCCTGATTTGATGGACTTAAATGAGATGCTATCAGTCGCGTTATGGTAATCGAAATAGACGCTTTGAGACAGCTTCACTTTTCAACGGATTGGATAAAACGCTCTGCTGCAATGTTACCATCCACGGTGATATGCACGGTGATCATGCCACTGGGTGCGGTGATCAATCGTTGCGTCTTCACACCGGTCTGCTCGAATAACGCAGGCCATTTGTCGCGGTCACCATACAGCCGTGACCACCCTGCGGATTGGATGGCAATTTCCGGGTTGACTGCACGTAACCAATCCGGCGTGGCTTTGACGATGCTGCCATGATGCGCAAGATCCGTGATGTCGGCTTTGAGATTCAGGTTGCGATCCAGCATCGCTGTGATTGCGCGTTGTTGAATATCACCGTTAAGCAGAATCCGCCTGCCATGCGTTTGGACACTTAAAACAAGGGATGAATCATTGTGTCGTTCAACGGGAAATTCACTTTGAGCAGGCGGCCAGATCAGCTGCATCGCATGTTCCTGATACGCATGTGTCCAGCCGGCATGTACCACGTGAATCGGAATCTGCCTTGCTTCCAACCCCTTAAGCAGATTCGCGGTCGCCTTGCGCGGGTTGGCCTGTGCATCATCGAGCATGTGTTGGGGCAGTAACACTTGTTTGATCCGCACCCCATCAGCAACATCCAGCACGCCGCCGTAGTGATCGATATCCGCATGCGAAAGCATCAGGCAATCAATCTGCCGAATGTTCAGGTTTTCCAGTGTCGGTAACACACTGCGTTTTCCCGCATCCAGAAATTGCTGTGAACCACAGTCGAACATCAACACATAGTCGGACTTCCAGCGCTGCCTTGGTTTGAGTTGCAGGATGTAGCATGAACCATTGCCTACCGACACGCTGCGCAGCGTTGCCATCGGTGTTGAACGGGGTAACGCTGACACCGGGATTAGACGCCATGTTGGCATCATCGGGATCGCCAACCACACACATAAAAACGCTACCATGCCCGCAAGCTCTTTGCGACGTTTGGTAAATACCCCACAAAACATGGCGAAAATCACCATCAATGCAGCGAGCATCCACCAGACACTCGGACCCGCTCCCAATCCGATACTCGCTAACGGCCAGGTGCGCCCACTTTCAACCAGTGACGCAAGTATCTGCGTCGCCCATCCCGCCAAACCTGAAAGCAACAAGCCGATACTCGGGAAAAACATCCCCAGCATGATCTTGAGAAACCCAAGCCCAAGCATCATCGTCACCATCGGTAAAGCCAGCATCGTGAGTACCATGTTCCACGGGCAAAGCATTTGATAGTGATAAGCCACCAACGGCAGCGCAACGCAAAACGCGACAATGTTCACTGCAAAGTAATCCGCCACTTTCCGAGCAATGCGATGTCGCGTGTGTTCAATGAGCATCACCCGTGGATCGGGATACAGAAACCGACTGACGTTGGGGACGAAGACCGCCAAACCTGCCACGGTCCCGAAACTCAGTTGGAAACCCGGTGTGAATAAATCCGCAGGACGCCAGAGTAACACCACGAGTGTCGCCAAACCCAGAATGTTGATTCGCCCGATGATCAGGCCCGTCAGTGAGCAAAAGCAAAACGCCCCAGCCATGACACCGGCGCGGGCGATTGGGACACGGGTTGGCACGACGATCATGTAAAAAACCAACACCGCGGTGACGATGAGAATCTGCCTTCTGGGATACTGTGTGATCAGGATCGCGCCGAAAAGCGACAGGTAAAGCAGGATGCCAAGATGCGCTCCGCTGATCGACAGCAGATGTGCCAATCCCACTTCACGAAAAGCGTCATCCAGTTCATCAAGATTCCCCCCACGCTGACCCAGCAGCATGATCTGCAGTAACCCAAGTTCACGACTGTTGTGCTTCATACCCAGTGACAAGGCCTTGTTGGCATTTTCAGCACACCACCCCCGGAAGCGTCGCAGGTGATTCAAACCACCGGGCGATTCAAGCCGCGTGACGTTGGCAACACTCTTGAGCGTGACGCGACTGTGGATGTCCTGCTGAGCGAGCATGCGCTGGTAGTCATACTCACCGGGGTTGGACGGTGCCTGGGTTTGTCGGAACCAGCCGGTGATGCGCAGGCGTTGGCCGACTGCCAGTGTCGGGTCAATCTGTTCGATTTTGACCAGCGTTTTGCCTGACGCCGATTCGGGTTTGCCATGTTTGGTGATGGTGTCGACCTGCATGACAAACAGGGTTGCAGGCGATTGGTAGCTGAACTGTCCCAGTGCGCCGCGCTTGGGTGTCGAAAAATGCGTGGGTGAAACAATGGTCCCCGTCAGGTCGATGAGTTGGGATTCCTGCTGTGCGTATTGGCGGATGTCATCTGCCCGGATGTACTGATGCGAAGCCTGATACCAGTTGGCAAAGCCGAAGGCACATGCCGCGATGATCAGGTAACGCGCGCAGAAGTCCGGCCGTTTGGTGAGCAATACGAAACCGGCGACTGCAAGACAGATTGCACACAGGCTCAGCCACAGGATTGGGGAACCGGTGAGCGAACCCATGGTGATCCCGACCATGGCCGCAATCGCCAGATGCGTCATCCAACCCGGACGATGGGGCGTTTGATCAAATGGCAGGATTCCGGAAGGTTCGTGATACATGTGCCGTACATGATACCGTGGTGATGTGAGTACGGATGTGATTTATTTAGCCGCATCACTTGTGATGCGCGTGATGGTATTGCGGTTTTCAATGCGAAGCGCATCACAAGTGATGCGGCTAAATGGAAAGACACAAAAAAAAACGCACGACGAATTGCCGTGCGTTTTTGGATATTTGATTGTTGGTGACAAACTGAATTTACAGGTTGTCGATGACCAGGTCGCCGACTTCGGTTGTGGAGTAACCCATGCGACCAGCGGACAAGCTCTTGAGCTTGGGGGTGACCTTCTTGATGGCTTCTTCGACGCGATCGCCAGCAGCCTTCTGGCCGGAGTTCTGCAGCAGCATGGCAAGGGCGCCGATGGCTGCCAACGGGTTGATGACGTTCTGGCCGGTGTACTTGGGAGCACTGCCGCCGATGGGTTCGTACATGCTCGTGCCGCCCTTGTCGGGGTTGATGTTACCGCCAGCAGCGATACCCATACCACCCTGAATCATGGCACCAAGGTCGGTGATGATGTCGCCGAACATGTTGGGCACGACGATGGTGTCATAAAATTCGGGGTTCTTGACGAACCACATGCAGGCTGCGTCGATGTGGTTGTAGTCACGCTTGATGTCCGGGTAGTCGGCTTCGCCGATTTCGTTGAACGCACGGAACCAAAGGTCGCCGCAGTAGGTCAAGACGTTGGTCTTGTGGACGAGGGTGAGCATGCCCTTGCCTTCGCCGGATTCCTTCTTGCGCTTGGCATATTCAAACGCGTACCGCAGGCAACGCTCAGCACCGAAGCGGGTGGCGATCATTTCCTGGGTGGCGACTTCCTGGGCAGTGCCCTGACGCATGATGCCACCGTTACCGCAGTAAAGGTCTTCGGTGTTTTCACGGATGACGTCGAAGTTGATGTCTTCGGGGGTCTTGTCCTTGAGCGGGGTGTCCACGCCGGGGTAAAGCTTGACCGGACGCAGGTTGATGTACTGGTCCATGGCAAAGCGCATCTTCAGCAGCAAGCCCTTTTCCAGGATACCGGGCTTGACGTCGGGGTGACCGACAGCACCAAGCAGGATGGCATCATGCTTCTGGAGTTGGGCAATTTCTTCATCGTCAATGATCTTGCCGGTGGACAGATAACGATCACCGCCGAAGTCATATTCCTTGGTGGTGTATTCGAAGTTTTCTGCCTTGGCGATGGCTTCGAGGACTTTGACTGCTTCGGCAACGACTTCCGGGCCGGTACCGTCACCGGGCAGGATTGCGAGATCAAGGGCCATAATTTTTGCTCCCATTGGTAATCTTGAACTTGGGGGTAAGAGGGAAAATGGTATCCTGAGTGAAGGATTTTTGCCAATTCAAGGCCAAAGTCCAAGGATGAACCACAGAGGCACAGAGACACAGAGCCGGAAAAAGAAGCAAGACCAACTCTGAATTGTTTAACTCTGCGCCTCTGTGTCTCTGTGGTTAAATCCTTAATAAAGGAATGAATTCTCATGCCCATCACCTTTGCCCCGATCTCGGTTGACCACAGTCCGCAAGTCTGTGTTATTGCTGAGATTGGCGTTAATCATGATGGGGATGTGCAAAAAGCGTTATCACTGACGCGGATTGCCAAGCAGGCGGGGGCGGATGCGGTGAAACTGCAGTTTTTCGACCCGGACCTGCTGCTGTCCGAGCAGGCGGTCTTGGCCAACTATCAAAAGGATCAGGGAGCCACCGACGTCAAGCAGATGCTCAGGCAGTTGCAGTTGGAGTTAACGGCCATCCTTGCGGTGCGTGATCTGGCATGGGAGTTGGATATCGGCTTTATCGTCACGCCGTTCAGCTTGGAGCATGTCCCCGCGGTGGCAGATTTTGAGGTTGATGCGATCAAGATTGCCTCGCCGGACGTGGTGAATTTGCCGTTGCTTGAGGCGTGTTGTGCGTTAGGTAAGCCGATGCTGGTGTCCACGGGGACGGCCGATCTGGCGGAGATTCATCCTGCTGCCGACTTGTTGGGTCATTCCTGTGAGCAGGCGTGTTTGCTGCATTGCGTCTCCAGTTACCCGACACCGATGGAAGATGCCAACCTCGGGGCGATTGGGATGATGGCACAGACGTTTGATTTGCCGATCGGCTATTCGGATCACACGCAGAACCTGCACACCGGTGCTTTGGCTGTTGCAGCGGGGGCTTGTGTGATTGAGAAGCACATTACGCATGATGTCAATGCGCCGGGCCCGGATCATGCAGCGAGCATGGCACCGGAGCTGTTCGTGCGGTATGTCCAGCAGATTCGTGATGCGCAGGTGATGCTGGGGAAGCGCAACAAGTCCGTGAGCGATGTCGAACGCGAAGTTCGCAGGATCAGCCGCCAGAGTGTGTGTGCTGCCCGTGATCTCAAAGCCGACGTGCCGCTGACGCGTGAGGATCTGACCCTTCGCCGCCCGGGGACCGGCATACCTGCCGCCCAGTTGGAGGATGTGGTGGGTCGAATCCTTGCAACCGATATTGCCAAGGGGAATCTGATCTACCCTGGCGATCTTGAGCGTTGAAGTAATCTCAATCCGATCTCTACAAGTCTTCTTTATCTGATTGCAATTCCTGCCTAATCCTGAAGCAGGCTTGCCTGAATACTGGCCAGCTGCAGATCGGGGATGCCTGTTGGTGTCACTCGAAAAAGGTGAAAGGGTCAATGGTGTGTCTAGTTTTATATCACTTGTGTTACAAAATGGTTTGATGAGCCCGATTTCACCCACCTTCTTCCTGGTGTGTTGGCGTTGTTTGATCGCTCAATGATCTTGACTTACACGTCAGATCAAGTGGACGTGAGTGTTAGTGCCTTATTTTCAGGCACTTTTAAACCTTTGCGCGCAATTTAGACCTTGAATTGTGTTCAAAGTGTTGATTTTATTCATCCAATGAACATTTTTGGGTTTGGCACGACCTTTGCATATCCGGTCTCGCGTCAGCCGTGCTGTATCAGCTGACCAATACAACCCACCGCCCCCGGTCCACGGATTTCAACCACCCCCGGAATTCGGGATATCCGACTTTAAACACCCCACCCAGTCGGAACCGGGAGCCATGACCCCCAACGCCATGGAGAAGTAAAAATGGCCAAAGGATTCCTCATTGACATGGACGGCGTGATCTACCGCGGGAGCCAACTCATCCGCGGTGCAGATCAATTTATCAATCTGCTACTCGAACGTGACATCCCATTCCTCTTTCTGACCAACAACTCACAACGGACCCGTCGCGATGTGGCGACCAAGCTCGCTCGCATGGGTATCAACGTGGATGAAAGTCACATCTTCACCTGTGCCATGGCCACCGCGCGTTTCCTGGCCAACCAGAAACCCGACGGCACGGCGTACGTCATCGGTGAAGGCGGACTCACGCAAGCCTTGCACATCAACGGTTATTCCATCGTCGATCACGACCCGGATTACGTTGTCGTCGGCGAAGGTCGGTCTTTTAACATGGAACAGATCGAACAGGCCGTGCGTCTCGTTGCCAACGGTGCCAAACTCATTGCAACGAACATGGACCCTAACTGCCCGACGCAACATGGGCTTCGTCCCGGCTGTGGTGCGATCGTTGCCATGATCGAATCAGCGACCGGTGCAAAGGCATTTAGCGTCGGTAAACCCAGCCCGATCATGATGCGTCAGGCCCGTAAGGAACTGAACCTGCGAACCGACGAAATCACCATGATCGGCGACACCATGGAGACCGACATCCTCGGTGGCGTGCAGATGGGCTACAACACCGTGCTCGTGCTCTCCGGTGGAACCACGCGTGACGATCTACCCGACTTTGCTTACCAACCCGGACAGGTGGTCGACTGCATCGGCGATCTCTGTGAGCAGGCACTGGAACATGCTATGGTCACCGCTGCAGCCTGAACCAATCGACACTTTGGGGCGGAGTGGGAGATCCCCCTTAACGGACATCAATTTGTGAAAGTATAGATAACGCTTCGAAGAAATAAATTCAGGATCCCCCAAATGTCAGCCGGCACTTGCCCCATCTGTACGAAGACGGCTGACAGATAGTTGTGACACACCGCAGTCTAGTGGTCTGTCATTTTCAAAATGTGGGATAGATGTTTGTCTCGAGCCGATATGACTTCTGTGCATTAAGACAAGGAGGTTTGCGAT
>PAIY01000136.1 GCA_002704825.1 Phycisphaeraceae bacterium | reverse complement strand
CTGCAGCGCCAAGCGCAGCGGGTGGCGCGGCTGCCCCGCCGTCGCCTTTTCGAGGCGCTCGACGGTGGCCTGGCAGATGATGTTGCGCAGGGGACGGCTCTCGCGTGCCGCGTTGCGCGGCTCGGTCGACGTGCTCATCTCGTCGTAGATGCGCGTCGGAAAGGCCAGCTCGGGCGCGTCGCGCAGCGTCTGCCACGCGGCGGCCGTCTTGGCCGGCACCAGCCAGAGCATGGCCCGGCCCGTCTGCTTGGTGTGCTCGTGCGCGGCGCGCAGCGTGCGCGTCCGCCCGGCCTCGTGGTTGCTCTTGCGCTTGAGGACGGAGAGCCCGCGCCAGATCTCGAAGCCGACGCCCTTTTCGCGGACCATGGCCTCGTTGAGTGCCCGGGCGGTCTTCTCCCACTGGTCCAAGAGCTGCTCGGGAATGAAGGCGATGACCACGCGCGCCATCTCCTGCTCGTCCAGGTGCGGGCACTCGACCAGGCCCAGGTTCTCCATGGTCGAGTTGGTCCAGATCTGGCGCTTCCAGCTGTCGCGGCACTGCTGCCAGAGGCCCGGGTCGCAGACCTCGGTCATGGCGATGGTCATGGCCATCAGGGTCTTGCCGTTGCCGGTGCAGTAGTTGACAATCTTGATCGTGGGCCGCGTGCCGGGGGGCAGTCCGATGGGGTTGATCGCCACATTGTACGAGGAGCTCAAGCGGTTGACCTTGCAGTGCATCTCCTGGGGGTAGCGCGCCAGCGCCTCGGCAATCGCCAGCCGCTGCTCGGGGCGCAGCGCAAAGAGCTCGGTCTCGCTGATGACGGGCGCGAGCAGCTCGTCCATCTTGTGGTACATGTGCTCGAAGGTGACCACGTTGTAGTTGGACCAGCGCAGAAACGTGTCGTTCCAGCCCAGCCCCGTCCCGCCCAGCGTCGAGAGCATGCTCTCGTGGTGCGACATGTCGGCAAAGGCCTCGTAGGAGATCATCTCCGCGTCCGAGTTCATCAGGTCCTCG
Source organism: Phycisphaeraceae bacterium (assembly GCA_002704825.1). Classification (GTDB taxonomy): domain Bacteria; phylum Planctomycetota; class Phycisphaerae; order Phycisphaerales; family Phycisphaeraceae; genus UBA7800. Next base: position 8,154 of record PAIY01000136.1, on the reverse strand, counting down.
ATGCTGCGCACGCCCCGGGCAGTCTGCACGCCCTCGCACGTGCGCCAGTCGGGCAAGCGCTTCTCAGTGTACGCCGCATTGTCCTCGGCCTGGCGGGCGTGCACAAACTCGCGCAGGCCATCCATCAGCTCCTTCAGGTAGCGCACGTCCGCCCGGTGCGCCGTGTTGCCCAGCCGGATCATCTGGCCGTCGGAGCGCTTCCCGCTCGCCAACCGCGCGGCGAGGCTCCCGGGCGCAAAGGGGTGCTTCTGGTCGTCCTCGTCGTCCGAGGTCAGCGGCTCCGAGGGGCCGCCGGTCACCGTCGCGGACGAGAGCGTCGACCGGAACGGCTCCGGGACGCCCGGGCGCCGGAGCGCGCCCTTGCGCAGGTGCGGGGGGAGCGCCTTGTCGTCTTGCATTGGGTTGGGTTGTGTGGTGTTGTGTGTTGTGTTCTTGCAAACTCCGCCTTTGCAAGGCGCAAGCCTTGCGCGCGCGCGCGCAACGCACAACCCGAGCACTCTTGCCCGCGGCTGCGGAGCCGGCAGCCGCGGTCCCAAACGAGTTTTTCCCAACGCAAACCCCGAGCGCTACTACCCAACTCGCCGGCAGCTTGCCGGCAGCCGTCCCAACGCAAAACCCGAGCGCTGTCGGGTCACTTGGCTCGGTGTTGATTCATGCGCGCCAAATTCCAGACGAAGTTTTCGAGCTGTGTTTTCAGCTCCGCCCAGCCGCGCTTGGCGGCTGACGCTAGCTTGGTAAACTCCGGATCCGCTGCCGTACGATTGAATGATGCCCGATAGTTGAGGTACTTTGCCCACTGCTCGTTTGTGGGATTGCCCAGCTTCAGCTCAAACGCCTCTACAGTGTCTAGGCACACTTTTGAGCCCACTTCCCAAGTGGGCCCCGTTCCCGATCCAAACTGAAGCTGTTCCATCGGCACCCTGCCGTCGATGATGTCGTGCTGGCCAAAAGGCGTCCGCACAATTTGGACATTGGCAATGTAGCGAAACTTGCCCTCTTGGCCCTGCTTGGGTGGTGCAAAGTACACCACCTTCACCTCGTTGACGACCATGGCCAAATACTCGCGGTTGTGCATTCCTCCGTACGAGGTTCTGAATGTGACGAGCGACTTGTTTGCATCCTCCTTGTTTGAGTACACCGTGCCGTCTTTTTGGGTGGTCCCTTTCACGTCGACCACTTGGCCATTCATTTTTGAAATCTTAAACGAATCGTCCCGGAGCTGCTTCTTGAAGCCAAATAGCTTGCAAGCACCCGTCGCCTCCGCCTCGAAGCGCTCGGGCGCCTCGGCCTGCAGCCGCAGGCCCGCGCGGAGCACGGCGTCCAGGGGGGACGCCGCCATGGCGGCAACTCTGTTTTAAGCAAACCCACACCACACCCTTGTGCCCCGCGCGTTATCTCACATGAACATCCGAATCGGCTTGGACACCTTGCGGCACGTCGGGCACTTGCGCTCCAGCTTGTTGACGCAGACGGCGCAGCACGTCGCGTGCCCGCAGCCCGTGAAGACGACGCGCACCGGGTTGTCCATGCAGACCACGCAGACCTTGGCCGCGCTGCCGCTCGCGCTCTTCTTTTCCTCGTCCGCCTCGCCCTGCAGCTTGGCCAGCTCGGCCTCGGTGGGCTTGTCCAGCGTCGCGTCGGGCGCCACGTCGGGACCGCGCCCCAGCGCCGGGGCGCCGTCCTCGCCGATGTGGTAGATCGGAAACCCGTCGTCGTCCACGGCCGTTTCGTCGTGCTGCGCGCGGACGCTCGACATGGAAGCCAGGAGCGCCCGCACTCGCTGGTCAAACTCTCCGAAGCGAGCGGCGCTCCGGGATCCGTTCGCAGCGGGGGCGGCGGCGGCGGCGGCGGCCTCCTCGCCCCGCCGCGTCAGCTCCACTGCCGGGGCGTAGCCCGGCGGCAGCTCGAACTGGGGCTGCTGGGGCATCCAGCTGCACACGGCCATCCGGAGGTTGTTCACGTGGTGTGGGATTTGCGGAACGCCATTGGGCACCGCCAGGTCGGACATCCGATCGAGGCTAATCCTGAAGTGCTCCATGACCTGAACGCCATCCCTCGTTGAGATGTCGCGCCAAAACTGCAGCGCCGGCGCCTCCATTGCCTCGAGGATTTGCTCGGCGTGGTGTTCGCCCCCCGCCGGCTGCGGGCCCGACGGCCCGTCGGCAATCGGCGAGTTGGTCGGGTTGAAGCGCCGCATGAGCTGAAAGCGGTACCGGTGGGCCATTGCGAGCAGCAGCATCGGATGCGTGTGCGGAACGCCATCCCTGGTCTCGCGACGGCGCAGGGTCCAGCGCCGCGCCGCCACGTTGGCGAGCGTGGATGCCGCCAGCGCCGACCAGACGGGCGGCGGCGGCCGGTCGGGCGGGGGCGGCGGCGGCGAGCCGCGCGCGAGCGCCATGCCCACAACGTGCCAGCCGACGCGCGCCAGGCGCGATCGGTAGAGGCTCTCGTCCACGCCGAGGACCGTGCTCATCGCCCGGTAGTTGGACGCGACCTCGTTTTGACCCGTCGCCTCGGCGTCGCTGATCATCGTGCGCATGAACGCCGCCGGATCCTGGAGCGCCAGGCGGAGCACGTTGGCCGCGCGCGGCCCGACGATGCGGGTTGCGGCCTGGATTGGGTCCTCGCCGGCCACGACGGCCGTGACGATCTGATTGCGCGCCTCGATGCGCTGCGCTTCGTTGTTCAGGCCCGACTCGCGCATCGCGTCCGTCTGCTCCTGCAGCATGTTGGGAAACGCGTCCGCAGAGACGGCGGTTGCTGATGCAGCATCATCGACGGCGGCGGGCTCGAGCGCGCGGTAGTCGCAGAACTGGAGTTCGGTGGGCATCGCAATCGGCAGATCCAAAGCGCTGGCGGGGTCCATTTGAGCTGTCGGTCCATGCGCCGGGTCAAGGTCCCGGAGCATGGACTGGCACGCCGGCAAGGTGTACTTGATCTCCGTTTGGCGCGCAAAGGTCACGATCCGCTGGCCGGCGCTCGGCGGCGGGCCGGGGCCCTCGCCGCCGGGCGTCGGCCAGCGCCACTGGCGGCCTTGGCCGCAGCGCAGCGTCGGCAAGAGAATGCCATCCGAAATCCGCATCCACAGCACATTCGGCGTCACGATCTGCTCGCCGTTGGCCATGATAAACTTGCGGCTGACCACCCTGCCCTCGTTTGGCCCTGCGGTGCCGCGATGCGTGACGCGAAAGACGCGCCGGTCGTTGAGAAGGAGGCGGTCCTCGTCGTGCGTGGCCGAGGAGTGGTAGCGCATCGGCGTGATGCAGAGGCCCGCGAGGCGGACGTGGTACGCGCCGTGCCGCGGACCCCGCACGACGACCCCGTCCCGGTTCGTGATGGTGGGCTTGTGAAACATCCTTCCCAGCTGCTCGCAGCCCATGCGGCGCGCCCAAGCGGGCACGCTGCCGTAAAACGGAATGTTCCGCAAGTCGCACCGAATCGGGCGGTCGGTCAGCGGCAGGGGCTCGCCCGCCAGAGCCGCGTCCCCGGGACGGGCGAGGCACCGCAGCATCTCTTCCTGCGGCTCGGACATGTTTGTGTGTGTGTGTGTTGTTTTGACTTTCATTTGTTCACAAGACGCAAGAGCGACACGCGCGAGACACGCTACCACACTCGCGCGTCAACTACGCGCGGAGGCCGCGGCCGCGCGAGGAACGGCGTGCCGACGCGCCAAAGGCGCGGGCCTGCTCCTTGGACGACCGGCGCGAGCGCGCGGAGGGCGCGTGCGCCCAGTCGGCCCGAGCGCGGGTCGCGTTGACCGGCTTCTCCGTGGCCGCGGCGGCCACGTCGACCCAGCGCGTGGTCGCCGAGGGCGACGAGTCGCGCGTCGGGACGGGGGGAGGGGTTGGCGGCGGCGTCGAGGACGACGCCTTGGACTTGGCGGCGTTGGCGTAGGACGGCGTCGCCTCGCCCAGCCGCCGCGCCCACATCGGCGCCTTGCCCTTGCGCGCCGGCGCGCTCTCGACGTCGCAGGGGGCCACCTTCGGGGCGCGCCCCGTGAGCGCGCGGTTGGCGCGCGCTTGGAGAAAGCTGAGGGCCTCCAGCATCTGGGCGACCTCCGCCTCCGTCTCCAGGGAGAGGCCGAGGCGGAAGTTGGCGAGGAAGTCGTTGGTGTCAAAGGCGCTGCTCATGAAGCGGGCCATTGGTGTGTGTTGTGTGTGTGTTGTGTTTGGTGTGTATGGCGTGCAAGCGGCAGGCCTGACGTCGGCGGCGGGGACGTCCCCGCCTTGAGCCGCGCGGGGGCGAGCCTCGGGCGCGCGGCCGCCCCCGTCCGATCCGAAGTGCTCGCTTTTTTGGCGCCAGAAACCCGAGCACCATATAACATATCCGCGCGAAAAAGCGAGCACTTCGGATCGGACGGGGGCGGCCGCAAAGTGCTCGGGTTACGCGTTGGAACGCGTGGGGTGGGGTGCGGAGGAGCTCGGGTTGCGCACGACGCGCGCAGCACGCTTGCCTCTTGCGCGGTCATGCCTGCCAAGAACCAACACAACAAAACACACACACACACAAAACACCGCCATGGAGCTCGCCCTCAGCTCGCACCGGGAGGCGTGGATGAAGTCCCTGGAGCGTGACGCCGGGGCGCTGCACTGCAGCAACCCCAAGTGCGCTCACCTGGTCGAGCACAAGTACAAGACCGGCGACAACCCCGAGTTCCGGGACCGCAAGTGCCAGACGTTTGTCTGGGTCGACGTCCAGGGCCGGCCCGAGAAGCGGTACCGCTTCCAGCCGGGCGACCACATTCACGTGGCCTGCCAGGGCCGCTTCTGCCGGGAGGAGAACCAGCGCAAGATCACCTTTTGCCACCTCGTCTGCGGCGAGTGCATGAATGCGACGCCCATCCCAGCCCACCTGGGCATGGGCGGCGAGTGCCGCGCCTGCCTCGCCGAGACCAAGGACCGCCGCGTGACGGGCTCGAGCGAGGGCGTGCGCGGCGGCCCTCGGGACAAGTTTGCCGAGCAGGCCAACGAGAACTCGTACAAGGACGCCAAGCAATTCGAGGAGGCCGACGAGGAGGAAAAGGACAAGAGCCGCGCAGAGTTCCAGGCGAGCGCGACGGGCGGCGTGGCCCAGCGCCGCGCCGCAATGGCCCGGGTACGGGCCAAGCGGTCCAAGGCGGCCGCCGCGACCAAGGCGGCCAACGACGAGCTCGAGCTGGCCAAGGAGCGCCTCGCGGCGTACGAGGAGGGCAAGACCTTTGTCGGCGAGGACGAGACCGACGCCCAGGTCGACCTCATGGGCGAGGACGCCGAGGAGGCGGTGTCCTTCTGGCAAGAGGAGTGCGACTACGAGGACATGCCCAAGATGCGGGAGCACTTTCCGCAGTGCGCGCTCATGTGGTGGGGACCGGTCCCGACCGTCGAGCAGATTGAGGACCAGAAGACCAAGGTCGAGGCGCTCGAGGAGGCGGCCGAGACGGCCAAGGCCTCCTACGAGCTGGTGGTGCGCGAGGTGGACGACGACGACGCGCCCATTGCGGACAAGGACGGCGCCGCCGTCGACTACGAGGAGCCCGCCGCCGCCGCCGGCGCGGGCGCGGGCGCCGCCGACGCGGGCGCCGCGGAGCCGGAGCCTGCGGCCGCCGCCGGGGTCGGCGCTGCGGCCCCGGAGGCCGACGCGGCCGCCAATGCGGCCGCCAACAACCAAAACCGCCGCCGCCCGCGCAAGGCGCTCCGCGTCGACGAGATGAATGCGGAGCAGCTCGAGAAGCACCGCGCGGAGCGCGCCAAGCAGGCCGAGGCCCGCCGCAAGAAGGAGGCCGGGCGCAAGAAGATGGAGGAGGAGTACCCGGACCTCGTGGAGCGCGCCGGCAAGTACGACCGGGCCAAGCGGAAGATTGCCCAGAAGAACGAGGTCATCGGCAGCATGCAGACCATGATCGACGAAAAGGACAAGCGCATCGAGGCCGAGCAGGACAAGGTCACCCAGGAGGTCGACGGGCTCATCGCGTGGCTCAACGACAAGGCCGACAAGCCGGAGGGCTGGAATCCGGACGGCATGATCCAGAAGTTCCAAGTGCACCGCGCGCGCAAGCAGGCGCAGAGCGCCAAGCGCAAGCGCGACGCCGGCGACAACTGAGGGGGGGGATTGCAGAGACGCACGCGCGGACCGGTGTGGTAGTTTTAGCAATCGGTCATGACACAACCACCTTCCATCCACTTTTTGATTCCGCCCACGTCTCGAAACACGCCCGCATGAGGGTCCGGCTGAATGACACCCATGCGCAAAGGCGGTGGGGCGGCTGGAGCGATGTCCACCTCCGGGCCATGACCGTCTCCCAGCGCACCCGCGCTGAGCAGCATGGCCAGCGACGCCTGCTCGGGAGACAGCACGTCCATGGGATCCGGCGTAGGGCAGCGCTCCGGAGGAGGGCTGGGCGGCGGCGGCGGACTTCTCTGGGCAACCGCGAGTGGCGCTGGCCGCAGCGGCAGGTCGACCGAGGGCCCGATGCAGGCCACCATGTCAAACTCCAGCGGGCGCTTCATGGGCGCTGGCGACGTGCGGCAAAGCGCATGCAGCGTCAGCGGGACTAGCGCACGCCGACGACTGCGTGCGGCGCCGGCATCAAACCACGCGAGGTCGAGGTGTGGACCCAAGAGTCATGTGCACTCTAGAGGTCTTCTAGAGTGCCACTGACTTTGGGCGAGTTAGCTCTGACTTTTGCGATCGGCGAAGCGTTCCCTTCTGGATGCAGAGTGCTCGGGTATTAGCGGCTTGCGCTCGGAATGTGCGTTGGGCTCGGAATGGCGCGGTGATGTGCCCGGGGAAAAAGGTTGGCCGTGAGGCCTTTGGTGCAACGCACGACCCGAACGCGAGGCGCTAATACCCGAGCACTCTGCATCCAAAAGGGAACGCTTCGCCGATCGCAAAAGTCAGAGCTAACTCGCCCAAAGTCAGTGGCGAGTCAGTAGCACTCTAGAAACCCGAGCGCGCGACGCGCCGTGCGCTTGCTGCTTGCCCGCGCGTGCTTTGCAGGAGGCGTCCACACGGACGCAAAACGCAATGCTGCGTTGCTCCGTGTGCACCCTCGAGACGCCGGCCCCGGCCGCGCGCTGCAATTGCTGCGGCGAGCCGCTGCGCGGCGGCCGCGCGCAGCCGACGTCGCTGACCCTCGAGCTCCGGACGCTGGACTACCTTCCCGCCGAGACGATCGCGGCCTGGCGCTTGCGCTCGCTGCTGCAAGTGCGGCTCGTCTTCGATTCGCAATTCTCGCTCGAGCAACGGCGGCTGGACCGTGCCGCGGTCTACAGTCGGCACAGCACCAGCGACGTGGCGGTGGACGCCGCCAAGGACGGCTGCCTCGTCGCGCAGCAACTCCAGGAGCTCGTGGTCAGGCTCTGGAACTCGGACCAGCTGCACAAGCAGCACCCGGTCGACCACACGCGGGAGATGCTCGAGGAGCGACTTCCCACGCTGCACGAGCACTGCGCTCTGTGCGACGCCAAGCACCCCTTTCCGGGGATGCTCAACCCGAGCGTCTGCACGCGGGCGCTGTGCCAGCACCAGCTGGACGCCTTTGGAAAGCGCATCATCGGTGCCATGGACTGCGCCACGCACGCCGAGGTGATCGATCTGCTCGTGGCCACCACGGTCATGGCCGCCGTCTCGCAGCGGCGCAAGGACATCTTCACTCCCTTTCCGCAGATCAGCGACCCGCACGTGCCTGGCACGCTCGTCTTGGACCCCGCAAAGCCCGACTACGAGCTGGCAGAGAGCGTCCTGCGGAGCATGCCCGGCATGGACGCCGACGCCTCCAAGTGCGACAAGGAAGTCAGCGCCAACTACAAGCAGCGATTGGCTCATGGACACCGCCTCGGGCCCAGCATGTTCGAGTGGATTCTCGCGTCCAACCAGGCGCACATTGTCTCGCTCCCGGCCAACAGCCGGTTGCCCTCGGTGGGCACGCCCCACCAGTTTGTCATGATGACCGCGCCCCCCGAGCGCCAAAGGGCCTTTGACGAGCTTGCAAAGAAGCACGGAACCAAGTTTGCCTGGCACGGCAGCAGCATCGAAAACTGGCACGCCATCCTGCGCACGGGCCTCAAAAACTGCTCGGGCACCAAGCTCATGACCGCCGGGGCGGCCTTGGGATCGGGCATTTACATGGCGCGCAACTACGGCACGAGCATGTGCTACAGCCAGCGCGGCGCCATT
>PAIY01000135.1 GCA_002704825.1 Phycisphaeraceae bacterium | reverse complement strand
CGTGATCATCTCACGACGCACCGCGTAACTCAGTGACGGCGCTTCACCCGTTGAACCGAGCACAAACAAACCATGCACGCCCCCCACAAGCATGTGCTCAATCAGACGCTCCAGACCTTCAACATCCAACACATCACGGTCTTTAAGCGGCGTGATCACCGGCGGGATAATACCTTGTAACTTCATCTTGCGAACCTTCAAAAAATAAGGGTTTCACCGACACTGCGGTGCAAAAGTCTGTCCTTGAACCATCGCTTCGAGTTGCTCAAGCAAACGTGCTTTTTCACCTGCAACACAAGCATCATCTGATAAATCGTTAAGCTCATTGACGTCTTGTTTCATGTCAAAAAGCTGACACTCAATCCCATCCGCCCCGTTCCAATAGACATTGAGTTTGAAGCGATCATCCCGAATCATGGACGCGTAAATCGGCGGGTCAAAATATTTGGGTTCATGCGGACTCGTGCTGCTGATACCGGTATTCAGATAGTGACACACGGCAATCTCGCGCGACCTGATCGAAACGGGGTCAGACCCTGTTTCGCTTGGCAGCATGTTGATTGACTCGGGCATCGCATCATCAATCGCAGTCTCCGACATCCCCGCAGCAGCAAGAATCGTGGCAGCAAGATCATGGTTCTGAACCAGACCTTCATGCACCTTGCCTGCCTCAATCTGCTTGGGCCAACGCATGATCAGTGGCACGCGCGTGCAGGCGTCATAGAAAAATGCGCCTTTGACCAACAGCTGATGATCACCCAGCATGTCCCCGTGATCACTGACGAAGATCACCAGCGTGTTGTCAGAAATGCCCTGTTTTTCCAGTTCATCAAGCACATCGCCGACTTTTTCATCAATCAGTGAAACCGAGCCGTGATAGCCTCGACGCATGTCGTCGATGTCCTGCTGGGAGTAGTTGCTGTAGTCTTTCATGTAGGAATCGTGATGTTCCTGCTGAATGCCGCCTGGTTGTTTGCTCATGTCGGTGCCCATGCCAATACGCGGCGGCATCCTGGACATGTCCACTTTCACTGCGTACTCCGGCGGGCAATCGTGATACGGATTATGCGGATCAAACACGCTCATCTTGATGAAAAATGGTTTGTCCTGATCACGATTGCGAATCAGTTCAATGGTGGCCTCTGCAGCCCATGTGGTCATATGCAGATCAGCAGGCGGGATCGCGCCCCAACGCTTGGCCTTGAGTGCTTCAAGATGCTCAGGTGATTTTTCGCTCAGCCAGCTGGCGTAGGCATTAAACGGTGAATCCAAACCCAGCGTCGGATCGTGACACCACAGGTAATCATCAAAGCCGTCATTGGGATGACGATATGCCGCTTCGATCTTGTAATCACTGACATGGAGCTTCCCCACCAGTGATGTGTGATAGCCCAGGCCTTTGAGATGCTTGGGTAATAACGTGAATCGATCATCGAGCTGCCCGTAGAGTTGGTGGACACCATGCCCCAGTATGGTTTGGCCGGTCATCATGCTGGCGCGGGATGGCGTGCAGATCGGGTTGTTCACATAGCAGTGCTCAAAGCGAACACCCTCACTTGCCAGGCGATCCAAACGCGGCGTGTGGGCAAAGTCCGCACCATAGCAGCCCAGCGAATCGAAGCGCTGCTGGTCAGTCATGATGAGCAGAATATTGGGTAGCGAATCGGACATCATCAGAGACTCAGAACAAAGACAGTCGATCCACAAAGTCTATAGAGTTTGAATCTAAAGTCTATAGACTTGTTATGAATTAACTGAAAAAAAGCAAGATCACATTTTACTTGCAATATCACAAGACCTATGACAATATCCACTTAAGACGATCAAAACCGCTCGCTAAACCGCAAAATCGTCCTATTCTCAAACGACTTTCGATGCTAGGATGAAATCGTAAAATCACGCATTCTGATACCTGTGAGCCCAATGTGATGACCGCCAAACGCCCCAATATTCTCCTGATCCATTCCGACCAGCATCGCTTTGACTGCGTTGGGATCAATGGTCACCCGCAACTCAAAACGCCGAATCTTGATCGACTTGCAACCCAAGGCGTCAACTTCTCACAGGCCTACACCCCCACCCCGATTTGCTCTCCGGCAAGGGCGTCGCTGGTCACCGGGCAGTGGCCGACCCAGCATGGTTGTGTCAACATTTCACATACCGAGTCGCATCACCCCGCAGTCCTCAAAGCCCCGACACTTTGGCAACTGCTCAACGACGCGGGTTATCACGTGGGCATGGTGGGCAAGTTTCATCAGGAAGTCGACGGCCTGCCAACGGATCACGGGGTGGACGACTGGATCAGTGAACATGACTATGGCCCATGGCGCGCGTCTCAAAATTTAGAACCCCAACCGCACGATCAAAAATTCTTCGGCCAGGTCGATGAGCACATCACATCCGACCAATCGCGCATGGCATGGGAAGTCGATCAAGTTCTCTGCCTGATCAACCAGTACCAAGACGATGCGGACAACGACGCATGGTTCATGCGTTGGGACCCGTCCGAGCCTCACCTGCCCAACATCATCCCATCGGAACTCGCGGACCTCTACCCCGCCCACAGCATCGCACCCTGGTCCGGCTTCCCGGATGACATGGCCAACAAACCCTATTCGCAAAAACGCTGCATCGACAACTGGGGCATTGCCAATTGGCCCTGGGAGAAGTGGCAGCCGATTGTCAGTCGCTATCTCGCTGAGATCACCTTGCTGGACCAGCAACTTGGACGAATCCTAAAAAACCTTGAAAACAAGGGAATTTTGGACGACACGCTCATCATCTACACCACCGATCACGGGGACATGTGTGGCAGTCACGGCATGATCGACAAACACTTCTCCATGTATGATGACATTGTTCACGTTCCATTGATCATGCATTACCCCAATGGATTGAAAAATGAATCACCGACCTGTGATGCGTTTGTGATTCACGAAATGGACATCGCTGCAACGCTCTTAACCGCTGCCGGTGTGCCCTGCCCGCAGACGTATGAAGGACGTGATTTGATCACCGTTGCCAACGGCAAAGGTCCGGCCCCGCGCCCCGATGCCTTTGCGATGTATCAAGGCGCGCAACAGGGCTTATACTCCATTCGCATGGTCCGCGATCGGGATTGGAAATTCGTGTTCCACCCGACTGATCGTCATGAGTTGTATCACATTTTAGAAGACCCGGGCGAGTTGAATAATCTGATTGATGACCCTGCTGCCAAACCGCATCTGGATCGGCTGCGTCAACGGATGATCCAATGGATGAGCGACATCAAGGACCCGTTGGGCAATTCCTTCACACGCGCCCAACTGGAACCGGACAAACCCTCCCCCCTCCTGCCGGAGAACCTGCGCTGATCAGTGGTCAATTGGGATCGGATCACCGTCGATCATCCGACGCTTTTGTCATCAAATCGCTTTTTTACTTTTTATTGGAATAACTTGATCTGCTCAGGAGTCCATCCTGTTGGCGTAACCTCACCGAGGCCATGCTTGTCGTATGACCGGAACACGTTTTGGTACAAAAAGTACCCCTATTTTACGTTTTTTGGCATCCAATCGGCCTTAGGAGACGTCAAACGGGTCCCAATGCAGTTTATTGAACAAAACTTTGTCTCGCTGCCGGTAATTTTGCATCAACGCCAGGACCACAAACCCTCAATGGAGGCCTAGACGTGAACGATAAAACCGACGGCAACTCTGCCAAGCCCCAACCCAAACGCCCCCTGGGTTGGCTACTCACCAGCTTGACCATCTTCCTGATCCTGGGTATTGCCAGCAGTCTCATTGCCTGGATTCAGTTCAGTGAACCCACGGCTCAGCGCGAAGGGGCAACCAGGCAAACCGCCATGCTTGTGCAAGTCCAAACTGTCAAGCGCGACACCTTTATTCCCAGGATCGCTGCGTTGGGCAAAGTCCAGGCAGCACAGGAGATCATTCTCAGCCCGCGCATCGAAGGCAACATCACCGACATCTCCGAAAACTTCATGCCCGGTGGCTTTGTCGATGCCAATGAACTGCTGGTCACCATTGACCCATCGGATTACAACAACATCGTCAAGCAACGCGAGAGTGAACTCCAACAAGCCCAGGCCAACCTGGATATCGAATTGGGCAAACGCGATATCGCGCTCAAGGAGTACGAACTGCTGAATCAGGAACTCAACGACGATGACAAGGACCTGGTTTTACGAGAGCCACAACTCACCGTCGCCCGCGCTTCGGTACTCTCAGCAGAGGCTGCACTCAACCAGGCCAAACTCGAGCTGGGACGAACAAGTATCCGCGCCCCGTTTCATGCTCAGATTCTTTCGCGCAACGTCAATGTCGGTTCGCATGTCGATGCAGGCATGCAGATGGCAAGGCTCATCGGTGTCGATGAATACTGGGTGATCGTCATGATCCCCTTGGCGAAACTCAAACAGATTGATATCCCGAAAAATGGGGACACAGGCGCCACCGTCATGGTGCGCAATCGCACGGCATGGCCTGAAGGTGTCTACCGCGAAGGACGCATCAGAAAACTCATCGGCGCACTGGATGACCAGACGCGACTGGCGCGCGTGGTGGTCAGCATTGACGATCCGTTGGCATTGAACACCGATGCCCCGCAACTGATCGTCGGCACGGTGGTCCAGGCTGAGGTTCACGGGCGACCACTGGAAAATGTCTTTCGCATCGACCGCGATTTTCTCCGACAAGACAACACCGTCTGGGTCAAGCAGGATGGCAAGCTGGATATCCGATCGGCAACCGTGGTGTTTGAAGACCGCGAATATGCCTACCTGTCCGACGGACTTGAAGACGGTGATCAACTGGTGATCAGTTCGCTGGCAACGATTGCCCAGGACGTCCCGCTGCGCCTTGAAGGTACTCAGACCAACAATGCCGGAGACGTGCAATGAGTCACAGCAACCGATCCGCATCCGGCGGACATCCCATTGACTGGATGGCACACAATGCCATTGCCGCCAACCTGCTGATGATGATCCTGTTTCTCGGTGGTGGCTGGGCTGCGATCAACATCCAGAAGGAAGTCTTCCCGCAATATCAGTTGGACATCGTCACGGTGGATGTGGGGTATCCCGGTGCTGCGCCCAGCGAAGTGGAAAGCGGGATTCTCCAACCGATCGAAGAAGCGGTCCGTGGACTTGAAGGCATCCGTGAGATCACCGCGCAGGCGCGTGAAGGTCGTGGCAGTGTTGATATCGAACTGGTCTCCGGTGCCGATCGCATGAAGGCGTTTCAGGATATTGATCAGGCGATTGCGCGCATCCGAACCTTCCCCGATGAAGCTGACGAACCGGAAGTCCGACTGCAGGATCAGCAGCGAGAAGCGATGTCGCTTGGACTGTACGGCCCGGTGGACATCTGGACGCTGCGCAAGCTAGCAGAGCGTCTGCGCGATCGGCTGCTCAGTGATCCGAACATGACGCAGGTGGAGTTGGGCAACGTCCCGGATTACATCACGCATGTTCAGATCAGTAACGATACGTTGCGCGAATTTAACCTCACACTGCCGCAGGTTGCGCAGATCATCAGTCAGTCTTCGCGTGATATTCCTGCTGGTGCGGTGCGGACTTTTGATGGTGAGATTCTGCTGCGGTTGCAGGAGCGCAAGGTGTGGGCGGATGAGTTTGCGGACATTGACATCATTGCCACCGGGGAAGGTGCGCATGTGAAACTGGGTGACATTGCCACGATTGAAGATGGCTTTGAGGAAGGCAATTTTCATTCCCGGTTCAATGGTGTGCCGTCGGTGGAGATTGAAGTTTTCCGCACGGGGATGGAGTCGCCTCTGGACATTGAAAAAAGTGTCAAGCGCATCATGGCCGACTTTGAGAACACGTTACCGCCCGGTGTGCAGTGGCGGATTGACTCGAACAATGCCCAGGACTTTCGCGAGCGTTTGAGTTTGCTGCTTGAGAACGGCGCAATGTCGACGGTGATTGTGCTTGGGATTTTATCCCTGTTTTTAGCAGGTCGACTGGCATTCTGGGTGATGATGGGGATGGCGGTATCGTTTGTGGGATCACTGCTGTTCTTGCCGACGCTTGGGGTGAGTATCAACATGATTTCCATGTTCGGCTTTCTGGTTGCGCTGGGGATCGTGGTCGATGATGCGATTGTGGTGGGTGAGAATGTTTTTGAATACCGCAAGCAGGACAGCAACCCGCTGACCGCTGCGATTCATGGGACGCGTGAAGTGTCGGGGCCGGTGGTGTTTTCGATTTTGACGAACATCGTCGCCTTTGTACCTTTGCTGTTTATTCCCGGTGAGACGGGTTTATTCTGGTGGCCGTTACCGGTGGTGGTGATCACGGTGTTGACACTGTCACTGATTGAAGCCTTATTCATTCTGCCTGCGCATCTGGCGCACGTGAAGAACACGAAAAAAGAAAACCCGATCCTGCGCCCGATCAAGAAAGCCCAGACGGCGTTCACGGGTGTGTTTGATCGGATGGTGCAGTCGGTTTACAGCCGGTTTCTGGATTGGACACTGCGTAACCGCTACATCACGATCAGTGCAGCAGCAGCGATGCTCACGGTCATCGGCATCTATGCCAACAGCGCCCACATGGGCATGATCAACATGCCTGAAGTCGCTGCCGATGAGATCGAAGCAGGTGTGCGTATGCCGGTGGGGACGACGCCCACGCAAGCCGGTCAACTGGCACTTAAACTCACCGAAGCCACACGGCGGATGTACGAAGAACACAATCTCCATGAAGTGGCGGAGGGTATCAAAACCAATGTCCGCGGGCAGAGTTTTATCGACATTGAAATCGTGATGCGCCCGCCGGACGAACGGGACATGACAGCCAAAGAAGTCATTGCGTTATGGCGTGATGAGATTGGGGACATTCAGGGCGTGGACCAGATCACCTTCGAAGCCGAACGCGGCCCCGGGGGTTGGCGGCCGGACATCAGCGTGGACCTGAGTCATCAGAATATCGACATCCTTGAGGTGGCAAGCAAGAAACTCGTTGCTGAGATCAAACGGTTTTCCAACACCGCAGACGTCAGTGACAACTACAACCGAGGCAAGAAGCGCATCGACTTTCGCCTGCTGCCTGAGGGACGCGCTTTGGGACTCACGCCCGAAGATGTCGGCGAACAATTGCGCGGTGCGTTTTTCGGATCACTGGCATTGCGTCAACTGCGTGGCAACAACGAAACCGAGATCCGCGTGAAGCTGCCTGAGTCGGAACGCGAAGACCTGGCATACCTGCAGGACTACGTGATTCGGACGCCTGATGGCAGTGAGGTGCCTTTGTTTGAAGTCACCGCGTTTGAATACACCGAAGCGTTCAGCGCGATCAACCGTCGCAATGGGGGGCGGATCGTTTCGGTTTCGACGGATGTTGAACCCAAGCGCGAGATCGTGCAGGTGGTCAATTCGCTGAACAATGAAGTGCTGCCTCAACTGCGGGCGGACTACCCGGGATTGACGTGGAGCTTCCAGGGGTCGGACGCGCGGATGCGTGAAGCGACTGCAACGTTGTGGGGTTATTTTGGTTTGGCGATGATTGTGATTTATGCGCTGCTTGCCATCGCGTTTGGGAATTATCTCCAACCGCTGGTGGTGCTTGCTGCGATCCCGTTTGGGGTGATCGGTGCGGTGATCGGGCACATCATCATGGGCTTTGACCTGTCGCTGATCTCGCTGATGGGGGTGGTTGCGTTGTCGGGGGTGGTGCTTAACAGTTCGTTGATCATGACCGACTTTGCCAACCGACATCGCAAGGATCGTGGCGGGGATTACACGCCCTTTGAGGCCATTCACATGGCAGGTGTCCGACGCTTCAGGCCGATCATGCTCACCACGCTGACCACGTTTGGCGGACTCACGCCGATCCTGCTTGAACGGTCTCTGCAAGCCCAACACCTCATCCCGATGGCGATTTCGCTGGGCTTTGGGATCATTTTTGCGACTGCCATTATTCTGATCATCGCCCCATCGCTGTACATGATGCTCGAAGACATCAAGGGCCTGTTCACCCGGAAGCAAGCGTCCGAAAACAAGGCTGTCCCGCAGGCTAATTGATGCAAATATCAAAAATATCACCCGCAATCCCATGAATGTGTAAAAAAATGCGTGGTGTTGGTTGACTTGCGCCCCGACCAATCCTATAACAAATCTGTTATATAACAAGTTTGTTATAACTCCGAGTCCACATATGGCAGCCAAGTATCAACAAATCGCTCAGCTGGTTCGCACGCAGGTCCGCGATGGGGAGTTCACCCACCGCCCGGTTCCCAGTGAAAGACAGATCGCCCACTCCTACGGCGTGAGTCACATGACCGCCCGCAAGGCGACACAGGAACTGCTCTCCGATGGTACGCTTGAACGGCTGGACAACGGTCGCCTGGCGGCAGCACGCAAAGCCATCGCCAAGATCAAGGGGCCGAAGATCGCCCTCGTCAGCCCGTCATTCGATTCGGAGTCCTCCCGTAAGGTTCACATGGCTTTGGAAGAAGTCGTCGAGCAGCGTCACGGCTCACTGCGCCCGGTCGGTTTTACACGCTTGTATGACACCATCATCAGCGAAGTATTGGAAGCGGACTACGACGGTATTTTTCTTTTCCCACCAAGACAAACCATGCCCAAGGTTTTCCTGGACATGCTCAAGCGACATGCTTCACGATTGGCGATTGTCTTTCGTGACATGACCCGCGAAGGTTTACTGAGTGTGGGCTATCGCTCACCGTCGGACATCCAGAAAGTCTGGGAGCATCTCTACGAGTTGGGGCATCGCAGGATGGCTTACCTCAACACCGAGCCGGACCTGCATAATGACCGTCTTCATGACACATTTGAAAACTGGTGCATCGCCAAAGATGTCACGCCTGTGATTCTCTGCGACCCGGTGGAGAGTTTTCAGTATTCGGATATCAAAGCGTACGAAGTGATGAAGCGCGCTTTGGAACAAGGCAAGCTTGATGGTGTGACCGCAATGTTTGGCAACAATCTCACCGTGACCCGCGCAGCCATCCGAGCCTTCTACGAACAGGGCATGATGATTGGCAAGGATATTTCCGTCTGCACGCAGGACCTGCCACGCATCTGCAGACTCTCCACGCCCAGCATCACGACGCTTGATCTCAAACCCATGAACCCATTGATTGAACAAGTCCTTGACTGGTTTGCATTGGGCAAAGCTGGCAAGAAACAAACACTGCCCCAGCAAATGCTTCATCACCCTAACGTGAATGTTCTCGTTGGTGAATCAACCTGCAAACCCCAGCGCGCCGCATCAACGCGCCACACCGCCAAGTCAGTCAACTGACTCAGGAGCCTATCATGCACAAACCTCAAACCCGCTCAAACATGCGAGCCTTCACACTCATCGAGTTGCTGGTTGTCATCAGCATTATCTCAATCCTCATTGCGATCCTGTTACCCGCGCTTGCAAAAGCAAGACTGTCAGCAAGGAGCATCCAATGTGCGGCTCAGGAAAAACAGATCGCCTTGGTTCTCAAGCTTTATGCTGACGACAACGACAATGTCATTCTCAAATACAACATGGGGCCGGACCTGGCAGGCGGGACCTGGGACTGGACGGAGTACCTGGATTACACGCACTATCTGGACGCCAAAACCGGTGTCTGGAACTGCCCGCAAGCACAATCGCGCACGTTCCGAAGCTATGGCATGAACTGGAACATTGCCGGCTCCACCGCCACGTACCCCTCGGGTTGGACGCGGTTTGATGATGTGATCCGTGCATCGGACATCATTCTGTTTGCGGATCACAAGGAAACCAGCAATCCGCTTAACGGCATCAACCACGGCACCGTCGAAGCGACGCGCGTCTCGGATCGACATGACGGCACGAACTTCGCGTTCGTCGATGGTCACGTCCAGCGCCTGCCCCTGCCGATGCCCAAAGACAATTACGTGCCCTAAAACCAACACGCATTGAAGTTCAAGATTTGAAAGCTATCACCATGAAACGTCATCTTTCAGGATGGTTGGCGATCATTGCCATCACCTGCCTTGCCCAGACATCCTTGGCCCAGCAGACAACGCTTGAGTCTGCTATCGCCCATTGGTCCTTCGATCAGT
Organism: Phycisphaeraceae bacterium; assembly: GCA_002704825.1. Taxonomy (GTDB): domain Bacteria; phylum Planctomycetota; class Phycisphaerae; order Phycisphaerales; family Phycisphaeraceae; genus UBA7800. Next base: position 4,987 of record PAIY01000135.1, on the reverse strand, counting down.
CGCTGGTTGCCAAGCCCAAGCCGATGAAACTTGTCGCGATGGATGCCAACAACAAACCGACGTCGGATTCAGTAACGTATCACAAAGCCGATGATCAGACACCAGCCAACGTGACGATTGCAGGCGAGAGCTTCCTGCGCATTGATGGTTCAGACGCCAAGCCGATCTGCCTGACCGACGCTCAAACCATTTGGACCCGCATCAAACTCGACGGCAACCCCCAAGGCGTTATCTGGTCGCGTCATCGTCCCATGGACGGCTTTCGTGGCATGGAACTGGGACTCACCGCAGACACCCCATGGAACCCCAACGGTCCCAAGCCCTGCCTGACCGTTTCAGGTGGTGATCGACATGATCTTGCTTTTCTCGTTGCCAAAAACGAACTCAAAGCGGGTGTCTGGTACGACCTGTTTGTGGACTATGTCCCCAGTGAATCGATCAAACTCACGATCATCGAATCGCAGACTGGTGTTCTGGTCGAAACCATCGAAGTGACGAAAAACATTCCCGCCAAAATCAAGGCCGATGCTGGGCAATATGTCGTGACATTGGGCGCTCGACGCAATCACGCCAGGAACAACTCACATTACCTGTCTGACGGCAGCAGCTTCGCAGGCTTTGGTGTCTGGGACAAAACACTCGACGAAAAACAGCAGGCAGAACTTGTCGGCAAACCCATCACACAAGCCAAACCCGCCGCCCAAGTCCCCCAACCAACCCGTAAGCCGGTGACATTTCATGTGAACACCAAGACCGGCTCGGACACGGCAGATGGCCTGACCACGCAGACCGCCTTTGCCACCATCTCCCGCGCAGTGCGCGATCTTGTCCCCGGCGATACCGTGCTCATCGCACCGGGCGTCTATCATGAACAGGTTCGCATCCGTGATGCCGGTTCGAGTACTGCACCGATCACCATCAAGGCAACCGACTCAAAAAAAAACACCGTCATTCTCACACTGGCTGATCCGGCAATTCGTCAAGGTCTGAAAAAATGGGACCTGGTCGACAAAGCTCTGAACCTTTACAGCATTGAACTGGATTACTTCCCCGCCCGTGTGCTTTACAGCCAGATGGGCCTGATGCCTTACCCGGATTTGCAGACGCTCAAGACCTTCACGCTCTACGACGAATATCCCGGCCCGCTGAATGGGTTCACCTTCGACGCCAACACCAAACGCCTGTATGTTCGGCTTGATGCGTCAGGGCAATATGGTTCGGTGAATCCCAATGATCACGTTATGGCCGTCTCGCCCGTCAATGCTCATGGTTACAACGGTCAGAACTTGAATCCCGCTAGACTGGATGCCAACCTTGTGATTGAAGGTGATGGCGATGGGTTTATCGAGATTCAAGGCCTGACCCTTGAAACCCCCGGCGCGGTCGGCATCATGACCCTGCGCGATAACGTGCTCATCAAAAACTGCACTTTCATCGGCTGTCGCTTTGGTGTTGCTGGCAGCAGGCCCTCCCCCGACCCGACACAAACTTCCAACCACATCACCATCGACGGTTGTGACTACTCTAACAAGCCCGTCTTCACCGACATGGTCCAGATGATCCAGCGACTGCATGACCAACCCGTTGCCCAGAAGCACAAGTTTTTCTGGTGGCATCGCAAGGGACACAACACCGACAATAACCTTGTCAAAAACGACGAAACCGGCATCCTCGGCAACGTCGGCAGCAACTGGACCCTCGTCAATTCCAACATCCACAATGCCTTTGAAGGCATCGCAACATGGGGCGTGAGTTGGGCGAAAAATCTCACCATCAAGCACAATCGCTTTGCATATCTCGTCGACAATGCCATCGAAACAGAGAACCATGCAGCCAACGTCACCATCGCACACAACTGGATTGAAGATGTCTTCGAACCCATCAGTTGGCAACCCCTGGGTGGCACGCCTTGGCCAGGTCCCGTCTTCATTCATGACAACGTCATCGTGCAGACCCCCGAATTCGGTAACCTCTGGAAACTCGTCGACCACATGCCCGGTGTCTTTAAAATCGGGGCCAACGGCAAGAACTGGTTCAAACCGCACATGGGTTCAACCACCGTCGACACCCTCCACAGCAAAATCTCAAAACGCTTTGTCGCGGTTCCCGACGAAGGCTTCGTCGTCTACCACAATACCATCGTCTCACCCAACAGCAATCTACTCACACTGCCCAATCCCAATGAAGGTGAATTCAAACGCGAACTGGTCAACTTCCGATTCTTCAACAACATCATCGTCACCCAACAGCTCTACAAAGATGACTCATGGCAAGGCAGTGTCATGGAGTTTGATGGCAACCTCAATGTCTGCTTAAACTCGCAAAGCCAGTCCGCCAATCTCACCGCTGGCAATGCTGGCAAGGTCTTGCATCAGATTTCCGAAATCGGTTTCACCAACCCGCAAGCCCACGACTTTTCACTGCAGAAACAAAGTCCGGCCTACGGCATCGGTGTCCGCATCCCCGGACTCTTCACTGCCAACCGCCCAGCCGGTGCAGATGTCTCAACGATCAAAATGACGCATTGATAATGTGATCAAAGAATGTCACTCCCAAAGCCGTGCCGCTCCCGCAGCACGAGTTGCCTTGTTGTCACATGGAGATTTGAAAAGGAAAGCCGTGACTCAGGAGAGTCACGGCTTTCAAACGATTCAAACAATTAAACAACACCCTGTTTATTGTCTCGTCATTCTCGCGCAGACGGGAATCCAATGACAATCTGCGCGCACTTGCAAGTTCCACTGGACTCCCGCCTGCGGACATGAAGCAAGTCAATTTCAACGTTGAGCACCGGATGTTAATCCGGTGCCCGTTGTGCATACGTCAATCCATGGGGCACCGGGTTTACACCCGGTGCTCAGTTTTTCATGATCGATAGTCGAGTAGGTTCGACACTTAAAACATCAACAATATCCAGTCACACAAGCACTTGAGATATGACGCGCATCGTGTCCCTGCGCGGGAGTGACGGACACAATCGATGTTATGATTACATCAAGACAACCGAATCATGATGACTCGGCTATAGCAACACATAGCCCGGTCATCTTGACCGGGTTTCATGCATGACGGTAAAGCTGCAACACAACACAATGCGTTGCATCCGTCACACCTTAACTCACCTGATTGCGATATGCCGTCGGACTCAAGCCGTTGATCTGTTTGAACTGCCGACTGAACGTGTAGACATCGGCGTAGCCTAACTGCTGAGCAAGTTCGCCGATAGAAATATCCGTTTCCAGCAGGCGACTTTGAGCCAAACCGATGCGATGGGTGATGCGGTAGGCCATGGGACTTTTACCCATGTGATGCGTGAAGGCTTTGCGGAAATGTTCATAGCCCATACCGATTTCGGATGCGATGGCCTGCAGGTCCACGGACTTTTCAAACGACGCGGTGAGCATGCCGGCTGCCTGTCGGAGTTTGGCGGGGATGGCTGACGCACCATCGGTCATGACATCCGGTCGATGCATGGCATTCAACCATTGCATGATGTGATACAGCAGCGTCTGTGAACTGAGTTGTTGCCCCTGTCGAACATGATCGCTGAGTGTGTGACAGTGATTGACAAACGACTCGCCCTTGCCGACATGCACGGTTTTGAGTGTGTCGGGCAGAATCTGCATCGGCTTGAGTGCTTCATACAAATCAGGGCTCAACGCCAAAGCGAATGACAACCATGATTGGGGTTGTGGCCTGGTCACGTAATGCGGAATTAACGGTGGTCTGAAAAACAGGTCCCCTTCGGTGAACTCAAACGTGGGACGCTGCATGTCATTGACGATCGCCTTGCCACGGATGAGATAGACGACGATGTAGTCATACATGACGCAGTAGCGATGCCCTGCCGGATGCATGTGCGGGTTGATCCATGAGCAGCGGACACTGCCCTGCCCCAGCGCACAGGTCACGGAGTCGCGGGGGAATTTTCGCTTTTTCGGACGCTTGGGCATGGTGGACATGAATACCAAATATAACAAATTCATCCCATTTGGGCTATGGAATATCTGTTTAACATGTCTAACATGACTTTGATTGATCCCATATTCAACATCACCGTCATGAAGACAAAAACGGAGATTCACTGATGTCCACCGCGCAAAAGCCCAACGTCCTGTTTTTACTTTCGGATGAGCATAGCTTCCGGTTTCTTTCTGATCATCACCAACCGGAACTCGCTGAGCCCTGCCAGACTCCGACGCTTGATGCACTCAAACAGAATGGGACCGCGTTTAACACCACGTACTGCCAGATGCCGCTGTGTACGCCATCACGCATGTGCATGCTCTCAGGGCGTGAAGTCAATGACTGTGGTGCGTGGTTTAACAGCAGCGTGCTTGATCCGGACTTACCCACCATCCCCAAGGCCTTTGCGGCGGAGGGTTACACAACCTGCCTGGTTGGCAAGATGCACTTTGGGGGCAATCTCCAATACCACGGCTTCCAACACCGCCCCTACGGTGACCTCACCGGCAACTGTGGGCATCAACATGAACTCATCGACCTCAAGGAACATGGCCTTGAAGGCTACACCGGCATGCAGCTTCGCACACTCACCGCAGGGCTGACCACCATCCCCGAAAGTCAGCTTCAGGAACAGGTCGTCAATCGTGAGACCATCACGTTCCTGCGCGAACACCAGGCAGCAACGCCGGAGAAACCGTGGTTTTTGTGTGCTTCCTACAGTCGCCCGCACTTCCCGCTCAATGCCCCCAAGCGACATCTGGATAAATACTGGCCCAAGGGTGTCACCCCACCCAAAGTCGGGCGCAGCGGTGATACGTTTGATCACCCGATGACACAGGGCATGCGCAAAGGCTTTGATACCGATCGTATCGACGATGATGAAACCGCTTTGGCAAGGGCATCCTACTTTGCCTGCGTGGACTATCTGGATGAAATTCTTGGTGACCTGTTAACCACGCTGGAAAAAGACGGCCTGCTGGAGAACACCATCATCGTTTACACCTCCGACCACGGCGAAATG